>NZ_JBHMIY010000023.1:0-62771 GCF_042436595.1 Clostridium sp. MT-14 | reverse complement strand
CTATTTGTAAATTATGTTAGTGAATTTAACTAGCACAACAGGTTATATTATATCAACAATATACAACATATTATTTCTTACTGACTGAAACTTTTGATCTTGCAGTAGATGCATTTACATTTTCATCTACAACTATTCTAAAGGAATTTTTTTCTGGATACAGCTTAACCTGAGTTCCAGCATATTTAACAACATATTTATTCAAATCAGCTGATTTCACTTCATTTAAAGTGATAATAATCCTAGTTGCAAATAAATCAGGACTGTATTCCGTAGCCACATTAAAACCCGATTTAGCAGAATCGCCTTTAATTTTCACCGTATAAGACTCTTTTTTATCATTTGCTGCAACAGCTGTTATCACAGTACTACCATTTTTTACTGCCTTTACAGTACCATTTCCGTCCACAGCTGCAACATATGGATCGCTAGAGCTCCATTTAAATTTCTTGTTGGAAACATCTGCAGATGGCAGATTCAATGTCTGAGAATCTCCCACTTTAAGAGAAGGTGACCTGTCAACTACATTTTGCTGTGTTTTAAGTTCCTGTTTCTTCTCCTCCGATATCTTCTTGTTATAGGTATAATCTTTATATTTATACACCAGCCCTACAGCTACAATTATTACAAAAATACATAAAATAATCCATTTAATGTTCTTCTTCATATTAATTCACTCTCCTAATATACCACATCTATTAGATTATATTACTAATGGTGAACTAATAAAAGATTATCACACATAATGTTAAAATATTGTTCAAAAAATTAAAACAGCAGGAATAAGCTATATTTTACCCCCAGATCCATGAAAACTATTCAGGCTTTCAATTATCAACAATCATAGTTGCATTCACGTTTTTACCTTTATATTCTGCCCTGACTTTCTTCATATATCTACTTAATTTTACATATTTGTCTTTATTCTGTATCCCTTTTTTGAACTTCAAATTCAACATTACAGTTTCATCACCATTACGACTTATATATGCGTATTCCAGATCATTATCATTTTTCATCATGCCCTGAACTATGAAGTTATCTGGATTATTCTGCTTTATACCCTTATCCTTCATAATGTTATCAGACTTTTGTATTCTTTTATTAAGGCTGTATTTCTGGCAGCAGTAATATCCCGCTAATAGCTATTATTTTTGTCTGTCTATTTATTATACTTACACCCCGCACAATAATCTTACTTGATTTTATCATTGTCACACAAATTCTTCAGAATGACAAGTATCCTTATGTTACCTCCATTACCACTAACTCCATAATGACTTAACATAAACTTTACATTATAATTGTAGTTAAAAAAGGACCTTTGATGAATTATTATTTTATCAAATAGTCCTTTGATATGTGAATATTATTCAAGATATTAAATTGATTTTTTTGATATGAACTTACTTATATTTATATAAACAAGAGCAGGATAACTGCTTGAGTTATCCTACACCTGCTTTATTGTTAATCTATTTTAAGATTACCTGTAAGTCAACATCACTGCCTGAACCCTTTTGAGTCAACACTACATTAGCGCCAGATCCTGAAACATCATAAGAATTGGTAATTGTTTCATCAGCAGCTAAAGCTGTTTTGATCTTTTCAGCTACCTGCTCTGCAGTATCTCCAGCTGAAACTGATAATGTTACATCTTTATCTATGGTTTCGTCTGAAACATTAACCGTAATATCTGCTGATTTTTGAGCTCCTGAAGTTACAGTAGTTGTATCCACTTCTTTAACTTCATCTACTGGTGCTACTCCATTTGTAGTATCATTTGGTCCATCAAAAGTTACACCCGTTCCAGCGGCATCTACTGCTATTGTAGTATTTGCAGTTTGTGTCTTTGCAGTAAATGTCAAAGTATCATCATTTGCTGTTACTGTCCAACCTGAATTATCGGCAAATGCAGTTTCTATCTTTGATGCAACTTCAGCTGGAGTATCATCATCTGCTGTAACCGGTACTGTAACTCCTGCAACTGTTAAATTTCCTGCTGCAGATGCTCCTGCTGTTACCTTAATAGTAGATACTTGACTTACTCCAGGTACTGCTGCTGCTCCTTTAAATGTTTCTTCTGTTGTTAAAACTACACCTATTGGCTTAGCAGCTTCAGCAGCCTCAGCTGCTTCCTGATTTACTGATACAGGTATTGTAATTGTATCTCCATTATATTGTACATAAACATTAGCTGTTCCAGCTGATTTAGCTGTTAATGTGATTGTTTCTGCTTCAGGAGATTTTTCTGCTTTTACTACTGAACTGTCATCAACTGATAAAATTACGTTGCTGTCAGTTATATCTACTGTATCAATTGGATTGCCATATTGATCAGCAGCACTTAATTTTAGTACTATTGCTCCATCAGCTTCTCCGTCTTTAGCATCATTATCCAATGCTATTTGGATACCATCTCTAGTAGTATCAGCATCTAATGGTTTATCTACAGTATTCACAACTTTAGTTGTTCCTGTTTTAGCTGTTGCTGCTGCTGGGTCAAGATTTAAAGTTACTTCTCCAACTTTCATATTTGCAGTTCTAACTTCAATCGTAACAGTTCCTTTAAAGTTTTGAACTGGTGTATATACTCCATTATTTAATCCTAATGTTCCAACATTTGAAACTGTAGCATCAGCTTCTCCAACTTTACCCGTTACTGATTTTATAGTCCATGATAAATCATTATTGCTTACTGGAACTACTACTCCGTTAGCATCTTTAGCTATGGCTTTTAATGTAATATCAGCTGGATCTTCAGCTTCAGTTGAATATACTGATTTTATATCAGTAGTATCTACAGCTACACTATCAATTAAATTTGCTACTGAATCAACTGTCATGCTTACTTTATTGGTGGCAAGAACTTTGTCACCGTTCTTAACATTAACAACAATATCATTTGATCCTTTTGTAGTTCCTGTTAATGTTATTTCATAAGCTGCTACTGGATGAGTATCATCAACAGTCCCACCATCTTTGTTTATTGGTGTTACATCATTCTTTGTAAAATGATCTCCAGCATCAACTTCTAAAGTTACTCCAGTACCATTTGCTATGAACTCACCATATTGGTCTTTTGGAACTATTTTAACTTTAGTTTGTCCATTTAATGCAACATTTGTTGCACCTGGAGTCACATCTACAGTTTTAGCTACTCTAGCAGCTCCAACTGTTACGGTAAATGTATCAGCTATATTACCATCAGCATTTGCAATCTTAACTGTATAAACACCTTGTGTCAATGATTGAACTGGCTGAACTCTAAAACCTTTTACTATTTCATCTCCCGTTGCTTCATCAAATTGATCTTCACCAGCATCATTGAATCCATAATCAGCTGCCAATTTAACTAAATCACTTGCATTATCAATTGGTTGCCCAGTTGGTTCAGTTACAGATACATGTAAATCTGATGCCTTAACAGGCATATCCTTTCCGTCCTGATCTAAAAATTTGACTGCCTGATCCTTAGCTTTAGTAGCTGGATCTCCTGCAACTACTCCTGTTATATCGGCACCTGCATCAATTTTTGTAAATGTTGGTGCTGTAAATTTCAAAGTATACGATTTAAGTGCCGAACCCTCTGCTATTGTTACTTGATATGAACCTGCTGATGCATTTGATAATGTCAATATATTCTTAGTTCCATCTATTGTAACTTTTCCAGTCAATGAACCTTCTGGAGTTACAACTACTGCATCTAACGGATCTACTAAAACAGCTTCACCATATTTATTTCTGAACGTTACATCTTTTACAACATCTGTGCCTGTCTTTAATTCAGCAGGGTCAAATGTTATGTCATCTATACTAGCTACATTTTGATCTATTGTAGTTGTTACATCAAAACCAGCCGCTTTTGCAGTAGCTTTTTCTAATGATTCTCCTACATATGGAGTTATTGTGTATTTTCCTGGTTTTGTTGATTTAACAGCTATTACTATATCATCCTTAGTATCAGCATCGTCTCCACCTCTTAATTTAGCAGTAACCTGAACGTCAGCTGGAGTAACATCTACTGAAGTTTTAGTTGCTTTAACATCAAATTTAATTTGATCTGGTGTTAAATTTGCTCCATCATTTGGTTTAACACTTCCGACAATTATTGTATCCTGATTATCCCCTGATGTATTTTCAGAATTTACAGTTAAGTCAGTTAATGTCTTAGCTCCTATCTGAACTTCATAAGTTGATTTTTGCCCGTTTGGTAAATATGCAGAAATTTTTAAATTTCCTGCCTTTTTAGCTGTAAATTTAAAAGAGCCATTTGCATCTGCTATACCGCTTTCATCAATTGGGTTACCATCATCCGGAGTTATTAAATCAATTCCATCTTCAACTATCCAACGTACACTAGGAATATCTATAGGATTATTAAACTGATTTTTAACCACAGTTGATAAAGTTATTATATCATCCGGCAATACCTCTTTAGCTACTGCATTATTCTTTGTTGCAGTTATATCTGAAATTGTCGTTGGAACTGGATCTTCTGCTTTAACCACAGTATATTGAGCTGTTCCTATTTCAACCCCAGCATCTCCATTTATTGTATTTGTAAATGTTAAAGATACTTTATCTCCCTCTGTTAAAGGTTTGTTAATTTTTATGGTTCCACTTGCTTTATCAGCATCATCAATTTCATCCGTCGTTAATGGTACTCCATTTAATGTACCTTTAACATTAAGGTCAGTAGTATTTTCAGCAGTTAAACCTAAATCTTCTCCATATTGATTCTTTGCTGTAAAGTGCACGTCACCTGTACCTGCAGCTGGAATTCCAGTTGTGGAAACATTTATTGTCTTAATATATGGTGTTCCAACTTTAGCTACAAACTTATTCGTTGTAAAGCTTGCCCAATCTGAACTTACTGTATATTCAGCAGCATCTGTTAATTCATTTCCATCATCTAATACAAAATTAGCCTTACCATCTTCTGTAAGACTTGAATCTGAATATGTTGCTGTCAAGTTTTCATTGTCAGCTGTAAGTGTTATTTGCTTCCCCAATAAGTCAGATTCTTGTACTGTTGATGGTACTGTTAATTGTATGCTTGTAGAATTAATAGCACTTACTGAACTTACTTCAACACCTTGTTGTTTTGGCTGCTCGCTTACTGTTCCATCTGGGTTTTCAACTCTTTCATATATAGTACCTTCAACAGGTGTCGTAGTCAACGTTTCAGTAGCTGTCTGAGGATTGAAGTCATCTCCGGCATCTCCCCAAGCATCCAGTATTGTACTACGTGATACAAATCCATTTTGCACATCATCATAGTAAGAAATAACCTGTGCACCAGCATCTTTAACAGCCTTAAAGTCATCATATAATGCTGTTCCGCCCGCAAAAGAATCTTGTAAGTCCTTATAGTTATATTCATATATTTTTCCTGATGCATCCTTTAAAAGGACAGAAGCCATTTTTGCAGATGCAGGAGTTGCCACTGCAGAAGCAATAATAGTTGATATTGCTGCTGTCGAAAGGACTGCCAATAACTTTTTAGAGTTATTCATAATTTATAAAACCTCCTTAAAATATTCGAATCAATAATTATTGCATATTTTTATATAAAAATCATTTTCAGTCATCGGGGTTTTACTAGTTGCTCATAATCAAAATTATAAGTTCTCCCAGAATTATCCTTCAGTACTACTCCATTCACTTTAGTAAAAGCCTTCAAAAGACATAAATACAACAACTAATCTATGTATGAATTTTTTCGTACCTTAAATAATCCCCTTTATTTTTAGTTAGACTTCAACATTGAAAAATTTCCAATGTTGAAGTCTAAAATTAATATATCAAGTAAATTTAATTATTCTGCTTTCTCAACTGTAACTTTACTCTGTGCAGTAGCTTGATCTACATTTCCATCAACAACTATAACATATGCACTTTGATTTTCTTTAAAAGAAGCTGTCTGTCCATCATATTTTACAACATATTTTGCTGCGTTTGTTGCATCATTTACTCCATCAAGCTTAACTGATATTTTTGTAGCAAACAGATCACCATCATAATCTGCAGTTACTGTTGCTGCAGGTACTTCAGTCCCAGGGTTTGGATTTTCTCCATTATTATCTATAGTAACAATAATACCCTTATAATCGTCATCTGTTGGAACATAGTATGCATACTCATCATTTGCATCCTTTTCCGCGGAGATTTTAACAGTTGATTGTGGAGTAACCTTTATTGTCTCAGCATCCTTAAATTCTCCTATATTCTTGTTGTCTTTATTGAATTTAAAATTAACTGTACGTGCATCATTTTCATCTACCTTTGCAGAATCAGCATTTATAGTTGTTCCGCCTATGTTGAATTTGAAGTCTGATGCATTTACGCTGTTGCCATCAATTGGTGTATCAAACTTAACAGATACAATTGCGCTGCCATCACTTTGGAGTCCTGCACTCCAGTTTGTTGCTGGATCATCCTTACTATCTCTGTCAACAGTAACTAATCTAGGTGCCGCTTCATAGAAATAAGGTTTGTCACCTGAAGCATCAGCTGTAGTAACTGACTGTCCGCTTACATCCTTAGTAGCACTGTCTGCTTTTATAGTCAATACTGCACCATTGCCCAATGCCTTTATCTTGTTTATATTTGTATCCGCATTTTTGTCATCATCATTGCTCTTAAATGTAAGAGTTACTATCTTGCCATCAGGTTTTGCCGAATCTGCTGTAACTCCACCGAATGTAAAGTCTGAAGCTTCCAAAGTATCCGAATCAATTGGCGTATCAAAAATTACATCGACCTTCAAGTCGTCATCATTATCTTCATAGTAAACTTTAAGAGAATTAGCTTTGGCTTTTGTAATACCTGTTGGTGTAGTTATATCAGCTCCATCCCTTCCGGTCTGCAAGCTGTTTCCATTGGCATCTTTAACTCCAGTTGCATATATAGCTGTTATGATATTCTCATCAGCTTTTCCTGAATTCTCATCAGTAGTCAAAGAGGTGTCATCCAAATCAATAGTTGCACTCTTGTCATCATTGCTAGTTATATCGGCACTGCTTGGAAGAGTCTTTGTATCTCCCTTTTTATTCACATATTCATAATTGTCAGTGTCAGTTAATGTGGATGCATCCATTTCCTTGTTGAATACAACTGCAATTTTCTTTCCGTCACTTCCTGAAACCGCATAAACTCCTTCTACTTTTGCATTCACTTCATCAGAACCATCAAATGTATCTTCATATGTGTCTATTACATTTGGTGTAGAAGCCTTGTCCTGAATGTTTTCTATTCTTATAGTGTATTTTGAATCAGTTAATTTGTATCCTGACTTCAAATTTATATCAAATACATCTGCTGTACTTGCACCGGAGTCTCCTGCAGGAATGATTTTATCTATTTCATCAGTTATATCTGTACCATCATTATCTCTCAATTTATAGTTTGATGTATTTGTAGCATAATCCGAATCCACATCTTTGCTGAATCTAACTCTGATTGTATCATCGTCAAGAGCATATACAGAAGTTACAGAAGGTTTTGTTGTATCTTCTTCAAGTTCAAAGGATTCATAAGTATCCTCTTCAATGTTATTTCCATAAGCGTCTTTTACACTATCATCGATATATAATTTATTTGAGCCCTTGTTGAGACCATCAACACTGAGTTTAACTTGAGTGTCTCCTTCTTTGAGTTCAGCTTTAGTTACAGTAGCACTTTTATCATTTACCTCATATTTATCCTTGTTTTCTGCTGTCTTAGGATCCATTGGCCTGTCAAAGTTTATTTTAACCTTTCCATCATCACTTGCAGTTATACTCTTGATTTCTGGTGTTGAAGTCAATGTATCAACATCAAAAGTCTCTGTGGTTTCTGCAACCGGGAATCCTGCTGCATCTGCAAGTAAATCCTTGTCTCCTTCTGAAATTTTTAAAGTCTTGCTTCCGGAATCAAGTGCTGTGTCAAAATAATAGTCCACTTCATCTGTCCAATAATTTCCGTCAACATCTTTGATATAATCCGATGCTTCACTATAATCATAATTCAATCCATAGGATGAAAGAGTTTTTCCATCTATTTTAAATTTACTCTGTATTCCACTGGCATCTGCCTTTTTACCAACATTTATTGGCTCTGAGAACTTAACAGTTAATTTTTTATTTCCTTTTACTTCTACTGAATCAACTGTAGGTATAGTTGTATCACTAAATGTTACAGTATCTGTATATTCTGGAACAGTGCTTGATTTATCTGCAGTAAGTATTCCCTTCTTAACTGTTACATCTATATCATCTGATTGTTTTTGAGCCTTTGCCAATTTTATAACAACTGTTTTATTGTCATCCTGAAGTACTGCTTTTGCACTATTTTCATCAGGTGTTTCATCATTATCTGCAGTTCCCTTGTCATTTAAAGTTGTTCCATCAACTTTGTAATTTGTTATATCCTCAGCTGTATCTGAATCAACTTCCTGATTGAATACAACCTTTATCTCATTTAATCCATTAGTTTCTATGGATTTAACTTCTCCCTCTGGACTTGGATTATTATAAATATCATCAATTGCTTCTACAGTATTCTCGGAAACAACTCCTGTTCCTCCAATTACCTGGAAATCAGTGCTGGAAGTAGTGTTGTCTTTCAAGTAAGCTATTGCATTGTCTGTTGCATTTGGATTAGTTGTTGATCCTGAAGGATCTTTGTCCACTAATACCAGTGGTGCTGAATATTTTCCAGCTACTGCGGAAGCTACCAGTGCATCTGCATAAAGGTTATCTGGTGTAGCTTTGCTTGCATTTGCAATGTACACCTTGTCACTCTTCAAGTCACCCTGGAAATTATTCAATACTTTTATGTTTGTAGCAAATCTATCTGCGCCGCCATCTACTCTTGAAGATGCTCCAAGGGCATTGTAGATAGTGTCATTTATTATATTCTTAGTTCCAACAACTGTAACCTTTGAATTGTTTTTCTTTACAAAATCTATTACTGGCTGAGTTTTAGCCTGGTCATTGGTTGCCAATAACAGTATTTGTCCCTTTGCAGCTGCTACTGGTGCTACTGAAAGGGCATCCGAGAATCCTTCTCCTCCAACAACCAATGCATTGCTGGCGTCAACTCCCAATTTAACCAGTTCATCAGCTACTGCTGCATTTGTTTCATATCTATTGGCTCCGCCCAATTCTGTCAAAGTATATTTGTCTTTAAGTCCATCTCTTATACTCTGAGAAATTGAAGCATTTCCGCCAATAACATATACATTCTTTGGTTTCAGCGTATCAAGTGCTTTCTGAGCATCTGCGTTAAGTGAACCTGGTTCAGTCAAAAGTATTGGTGCACCCAGTTTCTTAGCCAATGCTGAAGCACTAACTGCATCTGCATAACCTTCACCTGAAACCAATACCACGCTGTCACTTCCACTTTCCCAGTTTGCTGTTGCAACCTGGGAAGCTGTTGCATATCTGTCGGCACCGCTTACTCTAGTTACTTTTCCTTGAGCTGCTTTAACTGGACCAGCTGATAAAGCTGTAGTTAAAACCAAGGACATAAGAGCAGCACTTGCAAGTGCCTTTGTACTTTTCTTACTCATATTGTAATACCCTCCTCGATTTAAGTGAATTTTAATTAAAATTCTTTTATATATATATATATATTTAAAATATATACTTTATTAAAATGCCAATCCAAGTAACATAAGCATGTACAAATCAATTTTTAACTTTATGTACTCTGTGAAATTTCATCTTTCCCATGCCAATACTGCTTGGTCAACATCCTTAAAACAGACTTTATTATACCACATATGGATTGTACATACTAGTAACATTGTACAATTTAACATAAATTTTCACAAAAATTTATTATTTACATGGTATTCCTCATAATTTATTTTGATTATATCATAATAAATCCATAATTTCTACAGTATACCTCCTATGATAAATAATTTCTCATCTGGCAATGACCAACCCATGTTTCAATTATACAACAACATTTCTAATTTTTCCATAGTCCAATCCCTAGTAAGTTAAGGTTTTACAAGAAATATATTCCTTAAAATATGGATGCTTTTTATAAAGCTAGTTAATTATACTTATATATTTGATATATTATTCTACATAACCTATAAAAATCCTTTTTTTATATTGTTAATAAATTTAAAAATCCGCTTTTTTTGGTTTAATTTTATGCTCACCTATCATATTCATTCGTCATAAACATAGTCATTTATATCGCAAATGACTATGTTTATTATAAAATGAATATATTTAATGTACATTTTTTAACTGATTACTTTCCATTTCGCATTTCTTCCCTTACCTGTAACAGTTATCTTATTTTCTTCTCTTAATTTGGACAGAACCCTGTTTATAGTTGATTCCCCTACATTAGGACATGCCTTCCTTATATCGTTTTTAGTAAATGAACCTATAAAATGATTTATTGAATTTTCCACTCTATAGCCTTTACTTCCTCTCGTATTTTTTATATCTCCAACTCTGGCTTCAAATTCCCTGTAGGCAGAAATAATGACCCCAAGCAAGTATTCTATCCAGGGCAAAAGGACATGTTCGCAGCTGTGCCATTTCTGTGAGGACAGATAGAGAGTTTTATAATATTCTTCTTTATTTTTCTCTATTATTTTTTCCAGACTTATAAATCTTCCCACTTCATATCCGAATTTATATAACAACAGCAAAGTAAGAAGTCTTGACATCCTTCCATTGCCATCATCAAAGGGATGAATGCACAAAAAGTCCAAAATAAAGGCACATGTCAAAATCAATGGATCTACTTCATTATTTTTTATACATTCATTAGTTAAATCGCATAATTGCTCCACAGCATCAGGTGTACCCAAGGCACTTACCGGTTTGAATCTTACAAACTTCCTACCATCCGGCAATGTTTCCTGAATAAAGTTATCACTGCTTTTCCAGTGCCCCCCTTCTGTTGAAACAAATTTATATAACTCTCCATGTAACTGAAGAATTACATTAGGTTTTAGTGGGATATGAACTGCTGATGTATGTATTAAATTCAAGACTTCCTTGTACCCCATTATCTCTCCTTCTGATCTATTTTCTAAATTTATAGGTTTTTCTTTATTTATGATATCCTTAAGACGCTTATATTCTATTTTAATGCCTTCAATTTCATTAGATGCCCTGGTGCTTTCTATAACTGCTACTTTTTTAAGACTTTCCAAAATCTGTGGTGACTGTTGATTGTACAAGTCCTGTTTTCCCTTGTATTCATTGATTTTCCCTATGAGACGTACTATGCGCATTGGAACATTCATATTGAGCAGTCTTCCATTTAAAAACGAGTTCATAAAACCTATTTCCTTTCCATTTTATATATATTTTGAATATATTTTTAATATACCCATTTATCATAAACATAGTCATTTATATCTAAAATGAATATATTTATTATTAAATGAATATATTTATGAGCATATTTATTATATAAAATCAGAAGAGTTTTTACAATTCACAACTAAAGATGAAGTTTGAATAACGACTATAAAAAACCCGCAAAAGCGGGTTTTTTTTATTCAATACCTATTATAGAAAAAGTAAAACTGTCTTCTATTGCCTGTGAAACGGAAGCCGTTCCTCCAATTATGGTTATCTTTGAAGTGTCCGGATCGGTATTGGACAATACATAATCTCTGGCATTATCTATTTGAGTCTGATTTGCACCAACTCCGCTGAGCACCAGAGGTGAATCGGTCTTTGCTGCTGCTGCAGAGGCCACCAGGGCATCTGCAAACTGATTGCTTGTCGCTCCCCCAGCTGCTACATACACATTGTCAAATTTAAGGCTGCTTTTAAAATAATTGAGGACTGCCAGATTGGTGGCAAATCTGTTCAACATATCGGAATCCTTGGTGATTTTAGTCCCATTTACTGAATTCACTACAGCTTCAGGCAGGACTCCGCTTCCTCCTACAGCTTTTATATTACTCAAGCTGTTGGAAGTCACTATATCCTTAACCACATCAGGTACTTCCGTGCTATTTGCAAATAAAACGGGATATCCCTCCTGTGCTGCAACGGAAGCTACTGAAAGTGAATCCGCATATCCATCTTGTCCATTTACAAGGATTGCAGATTTCTTTCCGGTCTTATCAAGCACTTTCTGGGCAACTGCTGCATTTGTACCCATTCTTGTGGTGTCAGTGGTTCCCTCTATACGCTGAACGTGTTCCGTCCCATATTTAGCCTTCAAACTGTCTTCTATGGACTGGGATACAACTCCGCTGCCGCCTACTATGTATACATTGGACACATGAAGACTGTCCATGGTTGAAGATACCTGGGATTCCAGAGCATCCTCCCCGCTTGTCAAAAGTATGGGGGCATTGAGCTGTTTTGCCAGTGGAGTGGCACTCACTGCATCCGCATATCCGTATCCATTTACAAGAACTACATTCTGGGAAGTTCCAAAGAGATCCAGCGCCACCTGGTCAGCAGTACCTATCCTGTCGCTTCCCCCTATTCTGTTTATATTATCACTGCTGTCATCTGCTTGTACACCTACACTTCCAACTCCAAGTGTCAGTGACAGCACCAGCGCAGTCAACAGGGGGCTCAAAAACCTTTTCTTATTCGCCATATAGTTTACCTCTCTTTCAATTATCATCAATATATACAATTTATTATATAACAACACAAAATTTTTTTACAGTCAATATAAGAATTTCTTATCCATGTAATTGATGGAAATAAGAGTTTAAGTAAATAATTGTAACCTTTTAAACTTTTCCAAATAAAATAATACTGTAAGTAAAATATGGAGGTGAAAGTCTATGGCTTTCTCAGATAGAGAACTCCTTGCCAGAATCATAAAGTGTGAAGCAGGCGGAGAAGGGGATAACGGAATGAGGGCTGTAGCTACCACTATCATGAACAGGGTACGGGTTCCCTACGGGGAATATCATAGAATAGGCCAGGGTGATCTCAGGCGTGTACTTTTTCAGGCTGGTCAATTCGACTGCATGCGTACTGAAATAAACGGCGTACCCAATAATCAAAATGTCTGGTCCATTCCTCCTGATCAAATACACTATGACATAGCAGACTGGGCACTTGCAGGAAACAGGTTATTTAACATAGGTTATTCTCTATGGTATTTTAATCCCTATGCCCCATGTCCCGGTATATTTCCCTATAACGGTGTAGGAACTTTTCAGATAAGGATATTAAACCACTGCTTTTACAACCCCACGGAGCTGTACGCACAAACTTAGGCAATGCACAATTCACAATGTACAATTGACAATGCACGATTTGATTTTTAATTGACAATTGAAATCTAGCCAGATTAATCAATATAATATGGAGGTATTTTAATGATATCAAATTACCCTGATTATTTCAGGACTATGCCAATGTCACCGGAGATAATGCCTGAAATGGAAATGCCAGGAGCTCCTCCCCCGGAGGAAACACTTGAAGAAACACCTGAGGAAACAGACGAAAGTTCTGACGCAAGACAAAACCAGCAGACGCCTTCTCAGGCACCCCATATCACCCCGACACCCACCAGCTTCGAGATGGCCCCAGGTTCTCCAATACAACAGGATATAAATTATGTTCAAGGTTACTTAAGAACTCAGATAGGGAAAAGAGTGAGGGTTACCTTTTTGCTGGGCACCGGCACTATGCAGGACAGGACAGGAATACTGGAAAATGTAGGAATAAGCTATATAATACTGAGGGAAGAGGGTACGAATGCCAGAGAACTGGCAGATATATATTCCATAAAGTTCGTGGTTATATTCGATAATGGACAGTCTTAGACAATTCACAATTTAAAGTGAAAAGTTAAAAGCGCAGGGTGTATAGTAAATGAAGATTTTCTGCAGTCGCTAAAAATCAACAAGAGCTGTATACTCCCAGCTGTCAGCTTTTCACTGTTTTTTATTTTTTGTTTTAAGTTCTTCTATGACAAATTTGTCAAAAGAGAATCTGTCTATAAAATTATCCTGTGTAAAAATAGTTTTGCCTCTCCTGTTGTACTCCTCCAGGTTGGTGGGAAGCCAGTAGGGTTTTTCAATGTCAAATTCACTGCAGAGCACAATTATACATTTCTTGAGATCCTGCTGATAATTTTCCCCGCCGCCAGCTGTGACCACTTTGTCTTTGATTATTTTATTGTGTTTTATGAGCTTTCCCCATATCTTTATCATTTGATTCAACTCACTGTCTATCATAATCTTCCAAAAAAGAATGTTTCTCTCCATCTTTCTCCCAGGCGAGAATGCCGTCTAAATTTACATTTTCCGCCGCGTGAAAAATGGATTTATCTATATCTTTAAATCTCTTCTTTAACTCCGCTATCAAGTCCTTGATCTCATAGCGCTTATTGCCTATTCTCTCTGCTGCAACCATGCAGGCACAATTAAGAGGCCATATACCGCTGTTTTGTATAAAACGCTGAATATAGACTTCTTCCACGTAATAAAGAGGTCTTATGAGTTCCAGACCTTCAAAGTTTTTGGACTTCAATTTTGGAAGCATGGTTTTAAAGCTTCCAGAATATAAAAGATTAAGAAGAGTTGTCTCTATTACGTCATTGAAATGGTGTCCCAGGGCAAGTTTATTGCAGCCAAGTTCCCGGGCTTTGGTATAAAGTGCTCCCCTTCTCATCTTGGCACACATATAACAGGGGTAATCTCTGGCAATTTTATCTATTACAGAAAAAATATCAGATTCAAAAATATGCAGTGGAATTTTTAAATATTCACAATTACTTTCCAAAAGTTCCCGAATGCTCTTATGATATCCCGGATCCATAGAAATAAATTCCAGCTGAAAATCCACTCTCCAGTGTTTTTTCAGTTCCTGGAACAATTTTGCCATGAGCAGACTGTCCTTGCCTCCGGATACTGCCACTGCAACTTTATCCCCTTCTTCTACCAAATGATATTCGCTTATAGCCCTTACAAATCTCGACCATATATGGGTTCTATACCTTTTAGTGATACTATGCTCTATTTCTTTCAACGGTTTTCTCTCATTAAAGGGAACCAGTATTTCGCATCCGTTCCCTCCAATTTTGCTCATGCCATCACCCCACCTTTACCAGAATATTATATCACTTATAAAGATGGAATCAAGATTCCTGCAAAATCAAGTTTTATAGTATATATCCGGGAATTCCATGCCAATCTGTTCTTTTCTGTTCCCATAATCGCTCTCTTCACAGTACTCTTCCTCTATAACTTTGGCGGGAAGCCTTATGGTAAATTCGCTTCCAACGTTCAAGGTGCTCTTTACACTGATTTCACCGCCGTGGAGCTCTACAAATGATTTTACCAGGTAAAGGCCTATTCCGCTGCCCTTGCTGTTGTCTACATAATCTCTGCCCACCTGCCCAAATCTTTCAAATATGACCTGAAGTTTGTCTTCCGGTATTCCAACACCTGTATCCTTTACTTTAATATATACATTATCCCCTTTATCCAGAACATCTACGTATATCTCACCATTCTCGGGAGTAAATTTCACTGCATTTGAGAGCAAATTTAAAATTATTCTCTCCATTTTATCCGGATCCACGGCCATTATCTTTTCCTCCACATTGGTGTCAAAGGTCAAATTGATTCCCTTGTCTTCCACATATGGAGCCAATGAAGAAGTGATATCCTCAACTACGCTTACAATATTTCTATTGTGAAGATTTAATTTTATAAATCCTGAATCCAGCTTGCTTATATCCAACAGGTTATTTATGAGCCTCATAAGTCTGTAACAGTTTTGTTTCATAATTTCCAGATACTTGCTTTGCTTGTTTATGTAATTTTTGTCTGTATAATCCTTACACAGTGCCAATACTTGTATCGCAGAAAAAATAACGTTGAGAGGTGTTTTTAATTCATGAGAAATATTAGATATGAATTCTGTAATCTTTTTATTAAGCTCCTGGCTTTCGTTTAAAAGTTCAGTATTTCTTTCTACGTCATTTTTAAGCTGTTGAACTTGTTTTTCCAGAGTGGCATCACAAAAAACGTCTAGTACAGAAGATTTTTGTACTTTACTATACCTGCCTTTATCCTGTTCACTAAAACTTTTCATATTCTCACACCCATTTCCATATCATTAATAATTATATTCTTATTACACAAACTGCCCTACACATAAATTATATTGATAATTATTGTATTATATGAACTGTTTATAAAAAAATATATTTTAACTTAATTATGCACCGTGGAGACTTAAACTTAAATACTTATGAAAATGTTTTAAATTGCAATTAAGATGTAAATAATCCAACAAGCTAATTATATCACCTCTTTTTCTAAAAATAAACCTATAATAAGAATATTTTTGCAATTTTTATTTTTTATGTATAAAAATTACATTAATAAAAAAATAATACTATATTTTTCACCGTCTAAAACGCTAAAATCCGCATAAATTATAATTAAACTTTAAATTTTTATTCACAATTTATTTACTACACATTAACATTCAGCCCGCGGCCTGTTCACGGCCCCCGGGGACAGCTTGTACCCGGAAGCCGTCCTGATTATTTTATGAGCACAAGGCTCTTCCACTTTCCTTTTTTAAATCTCATATAGTACAATATTCCCCTCACAAGCCAATCTATATACATTCCAAGCCAAATTCCTATAACACCCATTTTTAGGGGTATTCCCAATATATATCCCATAGTTATCCTGAAAATCCACATTCCTATGATGGAAGTCACCAGGGTATACCTGGCATCACCTGCTCCCTTCAGCCCCGCAGGCAGAACGAAGGCGATGGACCAAAGCGGAATAAACAGTGCATTTACTCTCAATAAATTCACACACAGATGTACTATAGAGGAATCTGTGGTGTAGAGAGAGGATAAAAAGCCTGCAGCAGGTACGGAAACAAGTGCTAAAACTACAAGGCATATGGTGGAAACCTTATTCAAATAGGATAGACAGTCTTCCGCTCCGCTGCTGTCTTTTCTTCCCATATACTGTCCTACCAGAGCAGTAGCCGCAATGCTCAGAGCCATTCCAGGTATGTTGAGCATATTTGTTATGGAATTGGTAATTGTATTGGCCGCTATGGATATGGTTCCCATGTCTACAATAAATATCTGAGTTATAAGTTTTCCTCCATTGAACAAAAAGGATTCTACACTGGCGGGAATCCCCACTCCAAATATGGGTTTCAGTAATTTCCTGTTAAAATTAAATTGAGCTACTTTAACAAGTTTTACGATGGCTGTACCTCTCAATAGGACAATGAATACCATAACTGCACCCAGAGTTCTGGCCGCAGCAATGGCAATCGCAGCCCCCTCCACTCCCAGACTTGAAATTTTGAAGTTTTTTATATGCACGCCGTAAATCAGGCAGTATCCCAGTATTACGTTTATCACATTCATGAACATAGTAATTTTCATGGGTGTTTTGGTATCGCCTGCTCCCCTCAGCACGCCATTGGCGGAAAGGTTCAGTGCAACAAGAGGATACGTTAAAAGTGTTATTTCGAGATAGGTATAAGCATAATCTATAACCTGTACATCTGCAGAACCATACAGCAGAGTTACAAGTTGTTTTCTGAATATCCACATGGCAGTGGTAATTGCAAGAGATATCAACACAGCAGAGTAAAGTGCCTGCTTGACTGCTTCATTTGCCCTTTTTATATTTTTTCTGCCGGCATATTGTGCCACTACCACAGTCCCGCCTACTGCCAGGGCTGAAAAAAAGGCAATAAATATATTGTTAATGGAATCCACCATACCAATAGCAGAAACTGCCTCCTTGTTGATATGCCCTGCCATCATGGTATTCACCACACCCAGGGACATGACAAACAACTGCTCGGTTAAAATAGGCACTGCCAATTTAAATACGTCTTTTCTTATAAAATTCACTTGATCTTTCTCCCATAATAAATTAGTAATAAAAATAATAATCAAGTTCTTCTTAGGTTCAGGTGGAGTTTGCTTATAAGGAATACTTTTCTCCACCTGAATCTTAGAAGAACTTATCCGATGGCTGCCAGTTCTA
Organism: Clostridium sp. MT-14; assembly: GCF_042436595.1. Taxonomy (NCBI): domain Bacteria; kingdom Bacillati; phylum Bacillota; class Clostridia; order Eubacteriales; family Clostridiaceae; genus Clostridium; species Clostridium sp. MT-14. Next base: position 44,770 of record NZ_JBHMIY010000023.1, on the reverse strand, counting down.
AACCTCCCAGTTTACAACATGATAGGTTAAAAACTGTTACGCCACTGGATTGGCTCTTCTAAGGTTCTTGAAAAAATTTTTCTCATAAGCAAATTACTGCGAACCTAAGAATCACCTTATCCAGGCGCGTAGCAGTGCTTATCTTCCAGCTTAGGAAGCTGGAAGTATTAGCAATGGTAGCGTTCGGATAAATAAGATTATACATCAATAGTTTGTCCAAAGTCCAGAATTACATAATTCCAAATGATCAGTTCACAATTTGTTCACTACTCCCGGGAGTCGAAAAAAAACTTTTTCAAGAAGGAGGATTTTTTTATTTTATGTAGAATTTCTTAACGTAAACAAATTGTACAAATATGTACAATTTTTACTATAATATATAAATAATGTAGTTACAGGAAAGGACATTTGCAATGCTGAAACTTCAATGGATAGAAATTTTTCTAAGGTGTATTCCCGAGATGCTGCTGATTATATGGGGAATATACGTACTGGCCAGAAAATCTTTTAACGTGCGAAATTATATAATTCTAAGCTGTATTCTGGGTTTATATTCCTTTTTAGTAAGAGAGCTCCCCATATACTTCGGTGTCCACACCATAATTATAACGATTTCAATAATAAGTATCATGATAATTCAGGGCATCCCGCTGGTTACTTCCATTTACAGCACCCTGGCAATGCTGCTGATACTTATGATAGGCGAAACTCTAAACAAACTTATACTCAGCCTTTTTAATATATCTTTTATATTTACCAACATAGACCCCGTTAAAAAATCCATACTTACCCTCCCCTCATTGATCATACTTTTTCTCTCTATAATCATCATCCAAAATATTGTAAAAAAAAACCTTAAAATACAGTAAAATGAAATATAATATCCTATAAAATATTTTTATAGGATATTTTTTTATTTAAAGAAGGATTTTCATATTTTATGGAGAATAACATAAATTAGACAATGTGAAATAAATTCATAAAATGTATATATTTGTCGAATAGCTTGTAAATAACAACAAAAGGAGAGACCTGAATATGCTTGAAATCAATTGGATGGAAATCTTTTTAAGGCTTATTCCAGAAATGCTTTTAGTGGTCTGGGGAATATACATTATAGCAGGAAAACCTCTTAATATAAAAAAATATATATTCTTAAGTCTTATATTGAGCATGATTACTTTTTTCGTAAGAGATCTGCCCATATATTTTGGAGTTCACACTCTAATTATGGCTATTTTAATTATAGCAATTATGGTAACTGCAGGAATATCTCTGATTACTTCCATATATGGAACATTGTTTATGCTTCTACTTCTTTCAATAAGCGAATTTTTAAACATGTTGATACTCAAACTGTTTGGCATCAACACAAATATAAATTCCATGGAACCTATAAAGAAATCCCTGATGGGTGTTCCATCACTGGCAATATTATTTTTAGCAGTTATTCTAATACGCTATTTATTAATAAAAAGAAGGATTAAAAATGTATCTGACTGAAAGGCTGGCAGCCTCCCTGGGAAAAAAAGCTAGAATTGTTCTGAAAGCAGATAAGGAAAAAGAAGAAATAATAGTGTACGGGGCAATCAACCTGCTTCAGACCATATTTTCTATATTCTGGGTAATAGCAATAGGTGTAATTTTAGGGGTATTGTATGAAGTCCTGATATTTTCCGTGTCAATGAGCATATTGAGAAAATATTCAGGTGGTTTTCATGCCTCTTCTCCTAACCTTTGTATTATAGGCGGAACAATTTCCGCTGCTGCTGCGGGACTACTGGTGGACAGATTTTTTTACAGTTTTTCTTTCTCAGCTACTGCAGTAATGGGTATGCTCTGCATGGCAATTGCTTTTGTAATAGTATTTTTAAAAGCTCCGGTGGACAGTCCTCAAAAGCCCATTGTCAGTAAAAAGATGAAAAAGATGTTTAAAAAAGACTCCATCATCACCTTGACAATATTTTCTATAATGATAATTACACTTTGTTTACTTTATAATATAAACAACAAGCTGTATTATTTAAAAATCATAGATTGCATAAGCCTTGGCTGCCTGTGGCAGTCCATCACCCTGACAGACAGGGGAGCAGTAACTTTAAAAAAGGTAGATTTAATGTTAAAAAACATAGGAAAAAAAGGAGGGAATTCAATTGAAGGGTAAAATAGCAAAGTTATTCATCACTTTATCTGCACTGGTGTGCACACTCATGGCATTTACAATTTCAGCTTCAGCTTGCAACTGGGGCCTCTATCAACCGGAGGAACCTGAATGTTTACGAAAGTAAAAAAATTTAAATGGCTTTAGGGTAAAAATTACTGATTTAAAAAATTAGTAATTTTTACTTTTTAATCTGAATTTTTCATCTATATCTGGGAGGAAATTATCTATGAAACGCATTGCAAACAGCATATCCGTCATGCTGTCTATTATAAAAATAGCCATAGTAGTATTCGTTGCCATCATAGTTTATATAAATTTACCAAATTACTGGGCAGATTTAAATATAAAAGAAAATGGTGATTTTAACTTAGTTACAACAGCATTTCTCATATCGATTATAGGCTTAATATTTTTAGTCTGGTTAATAATCAATACTAAATTAGAACGTTCTTCAAATATATTCAAAAAATCCTGGCTCATGGAGACCCTTTTTTTTACACTTATTATCGCCATACCCATATATATATCCACCTCCTACGAAAGTGAATACAAATATCTGTTTCTGCTCCTGATACTGTCCTCCGTAATACAATACGGCTCCAGATACGGGATTATAACTTCGCTTTTCTGCTCAACTTTCGTACTTACGGCGGATCTGCTGTACGCCCCCACTTCCAACGGCATAAATATATATTTCCAGAGAGATCTGATACTGGTGGGAATATTCATATTCATATCCTGGGTGCTGGGGTATTATGTAGATATGGAAGCTGAAAACAATAAAAGCAAGGACAACAGGTTAAACCTGCTGAGCCACAAATTAAAAGAACAGAGTATAAAAAGAGAAGATATGGAATCCTCCCTGCTGAAAAACAAGGTGTGTTTTGAAATGCTCTTTGAGAACTCCATAAACTCAGTCATAGTCCATGAAGGTGGAAAGATAATATACGCCAATGAAAGTGCTGCAAAACTCCTGGGCTATTCCAGGGCACTGGATCTGGATGATAAACTATTATATAAGCATTACCCAAAGGAATATATAATGACTTCCAAAGAAAAATACAACGACATAACAGAAAAAAAGCTGTCAAAAGTCACCATGGAGGAAAACATACTGGATTGTCAGGGGAATGCCATATCCGTCAGAAATACATCTTCATTCTTCGTCTACGACGGCAAACCTGCAGTAATGACACTGCTGCTGGATCTGACACCTGAAAAGCAGATGGAAACCCTTAAAAACACTGCGGAAGAGAACTTGAAACTGCTCAATGAAACCAGGGAATTCAATTCACTTATAACAGAATTCTTCGTAAATATGTCCCACGAGCTCAAGACTCCCATAAATGTAATATTCGTTGCCATCCAGACCATGGACATATATGTGAACAGATGCAGCAACGAAAGTATTGAAAAATGCAAATTCTACCTAAAAACCATGAAACAGAACTGCCTGAGACTAATAAGAATTGTAAACAATCTTTTAGACATAACCAGGCTTGATTCGGGAGCTATTAAAATAAACAGGCAAAATCAGAATATAGTAAGTGTGGTGGAAGACATCACCCAATCCGTGGCTTCCTATATAAACAGCAAGGATATAGAACTGATATTTGACACGAATGTAGAAGAGAAGATCATGGCCTTTGATCCAACTAAATTGGAGCGTATAATGCTCAACCTGCTGTCAAATGCCTTTAAATATACAGATTCCAGGGGACACATATACGTAAATGTTGAAGACAGGGAAAAGACAGTGCTGATCACCGTAGAAGATGACGGCAAGGGAATTCCGAAAAACAAGCTGGATCTTATATTTGAACGCTTCGGCCAGGCAAATCGTTCCCTTTCAAGGGACTGCGAGGGAAGCGGAATAGGACTGTATCTGGTAAAGAGCCTGGTAGATCTCCACAATGGTAAAATAAGCGTTAAAAGTGAAGAAGGAAAGGGGAGTAAATTTTTTATAGAACTTCCTGCAGAACTGGTGAAGGAAAATGACGTGAAAAACAATGAATTGTTTAAAACCAATGTAGAAAAGATAAATATAGAGTTTTCCGATATATATTCTCTTGGAAAATGAAAAGGGCTTAAAGCAATTTACTCTAAGCCCTTTACTTACGTAAAAACTTTTCCGGAAATAAAAAGATCTAAATAGACGCCTCTTTTATTCTGTTATATATGTTCCCATCTTTTGTATTGGATTTTTTCTTGAAAAGAGCTTCTCCAAATTTTACCGCAATCCACAGTCCAATTCTCCTAATCCAGGCTACAAATCCAAAGATCTTGAGTATGTTGAAAGAGGATTTAAAAGTATAGAACAATTTTGCCACTCTAAAAAATTCACTCTGCAGATCATAAGGAGACATCTTTTTAGGTTTGAAGTTTACAACCATCATGTCATAGTACTGCCAGTCATTATCCAGCAGGCGGCCTTCCTTCTTATACTGCTCATAAACAGGCGTGTTGGGAAATGGGGTCAAAATTGCCGGCTGGAACTGATAGGCATTTATCCTCTCACAGAATTTCTCTCCTCTTTCCATGTCCTCTTTACTGTCATCATCAAGCCCCAGTACAAGGCTGGCTATCAGTCTTATCTTGTGCTTGACAAGGGCTGTACCACATTTTTCAATATCGGAAATCTTCTGTTTCTTGTTTATGTTGTCCAGGGATTTTTGATTCAGGGATTCAATTCCTATAAGCACCCTGTTCAGGTGGGCATCATGAAGGAGCTGAAGCAGTTCTTCATCGTTTGCCATATCTGTCCGTCCAAAGAAAAAGGTCTCTCTAAACACCAGGTTATTTGAAATCATCTTTCTAAGTATTTCTTTCGCTCTATCTTTGTCTGCAGTAAAATTGTCATCTTCAAAATTTACATATTTAAATCCCTGGTTTTTATACATCCTCAGCTCTTCTATGACATTATCAGGAGTCCTCTTTCTATAAGGATGAAACATTCTGGAAGTGGTACAAAAAGAACAGCTAAAAGGGCATCCCCTGGAGGTCATGACATTGGCGGCCCTGCAGGGAGTTTTTAAAAGACTGTAATCCGGGAAAGGTATCTCGTCCAGATTCTCTATGCATTTTGAATAAACTATCCTGTCCTTGATTTTCCCGCCGGCCACGTCTACAATTACCCTTTCACCTTCTCCAACCACTACCTGATCTGCATGCTGAAGGGCCTCTTCAGGCATGCTGGAAGCATGTATGCCCCCTATGACCACTCTCTTGTGCCTGACATTCCTAAAATAGTCTGCAATGTGATAAGCCCTTGTGGAAGAAGAAGTCATGGTGTAGAGCATTATTAAATCCGCATCTTCAAATTTATTGAAATTCAAGTCTTTATAAAGCTCCTCATATACTTCTACATCATACCCTGCATCTTTCAATATCCTGCCGAGTATCAACGGCCCTGAAATAGAATTAGAATGCCCATAAATTTTATCTCCAAACCTATATATGGCATTTCTCCTTATATCTGCTGCCGGAACAATAAAAATTACTTTCATATTTACACCTTCATTATACAATTTTTATCACATACAAGTATATTAGTATTTTTGTCCAAATATTTCAACTCTTTTTCAACAAACGGTAAAAATAAAGTACAAATATAAAATTTAAACTGCAGAGTGAATAGTGTAGAATTTTGGTGAATTTTCGGTAAAAACCAGAAATACTGATTTACTATTCACTCTCCATTAAATATTCAGTAAACAGAGGTATAGTATATAATCTACAGCTGCAGCATTTAACCTAAAAGTTCAAAGGATGCTTTGCAATTACGGCTACTTTGCTTGTCCATTTTTATTTGATTTTCACATACTTTCCCCAATTCATGCAGGGCCTCTCTTCATCCAGTATCTTTATAAACTGCTCCAGCATTCCCATTTTTTTCAGCTTCTTCAAGAAGGATTTGGGGTAAGGTATATTTTGCTCGTAGCTTTTTCTGGGGTCTATTACCATGAGAGATCCATCTTCCTGAACAAACAGGTGGGGAAACCTGATCTCCAATTTTTTAAAGCCCATCTTTTTCATGTCGTCTATCAAATCAGCCACTTTTATGACAAATTCTCTGCTCAGTCCATATTTCTTCAGATACTTTTCTACATTCATTCCGCCTACATAATCTCTTATAATATAATACTTGCCGGCTTCATAAACCTTCGGAAAATACCTGCTCTTTTCTACCGATTTCAATATATCATATTCATTCCTGCAGCTGTCTGAACTGTTAAATATTTTTAAAGCTCTTCCATCGGGCATAAGGTATACCTGCCCGCTATGGCCTTCTCCCAGGTACTTGCAGTGTCTCAAACTTATCGGAATTTTTCTGGAATGAATACACCAGTTTCTCAATATAACACCTCCTTTGTTTTTATGTAGCATAAAAACAAAGGTTGATACAGCTGAATAATTCTTATTACATAGTATTACGGCAATTAAATTGTGTTACAGCTATATTATAGTATTTTTTGTAGTTATATGAAAATTTTAGGTGTAATTTGTAAGTTAAAATGTTATAATTATGGGTACTATAGTTAAGTTATCGTTAAATTATATTTAAATTAATTGCAAAATCAAAACATCATATATAAAATTGAGGCTGTAAGGTATTTTTAAACGAGTTCATCATGGTTTTGCACATAACTAAAAAGAGGAGGATCAATATGACATGGTTCAAGGATCTAAAAATAGGTAAAAAACTTTTAACAGGATTTCTAGTGACATCTTTGTTTATCATAATAATAGGCATGATAGGCACAATCAATTTAAACACGGTAAATAAAAAATCCAGCGAACTGTACAATGCCAATCTGAAATCTATAGAAAATTTAGACAGATTTGACGCCAATTCAATGAAGCTTCGCCTCGAGATAATAAATCTAGTTGAAAGCAGGGACAAAAACAATGTAAAAGATACGGCTGAAGCTATGAAGGAATTACAAAATCAAAATACAAATATAATCAGTACTTATGAAAAATCAGATCTTACACCGGAGGAAAAAACTCAGTTGGCAAGTTTAAACAAGCAAAGGGCTGAATGGCTGAACATATGCAATAATATTATAAACCTCATGGCTTCGGGCAAATACGATGATGCCATGACTTTAAACAAACAGGCGGCTTCTTATAGAAACAAACTCACTGAAAGTATTGAACAATTGATTAAAATTATAAATGAAAAGGCCGAAAAGCAGTATATAAGTATTAACAATACATTCAGAACTTCCCTCTATACAATTATAGCTCTGACTCTAATTGGAATAATTGCAGCAATAATTTTAGGCAACAGGATCACCGCCGGACTCATAAAAAGAATCAACAAAATACTGTCTTTTACAGATTTAATAAGCAAGGGGGATTTAAGCCAGTCTTTAAAGGCCAGCAGCAAAGATGAAATTGGAGATATCGCCACCAATCTGAACAATGCAAAAAATAATATAAGGGATTTAATCAGCCAGATAAATAACAGCATTGAGGAAATGAGTGCATCCAGCGAAGAACTATCCGCATCTACAGAAGAAATATCCTCAATGATGAATTCTGTAAATGAGTCTACGGCAAATATAGCAACGGGTTCTCAAAATCTAAGCAGCGTAACCCAGCAGATAAGCACATCTTCCCAGAAAATGGCACAAAGTGTGGACATCCTTCTGGGAGATGCTGAAAAGACGTCTAAAACTTCTTCAGAGATAAAAGAACGTGCTAAAAATATAAAAGAAAAAGCCTCACAGAGCATAAAAGAGGGAGAGGCCATATACAATGAGAAAAAAAATAAAATCGTAGAAGCTATAAAAGCGGGAGAGGCAGTTTCACAGGTCAAAGTCATGTCGGAAACAATCGGAAATATAGCAGAACAGACTAATCTGCTGGCATTAAATGCCGCCATCGAATCCGCCAGATCAGGGGAAGCAGGAAAGGGCTTTTCAGTAGTGGCCGAGGAAATACGAAAGCTTGCAGAACAATCCTCCAATACCGTGGAGGGTATAAATAAAATGGTGCTTTCTGTAGAGACAGCTTTTGAAAATCTATCTTCCAGCGGCAACGAGATTCTGGATTACATGTCAAACAGCGTCCAGCCCAATTACAACCTCCTGATGGAAACGGGAGTGCACTATGAAAATGATGCTGATTTTATAAATACCATGTCACAACACATGGACACTTCTTCAAAACAAATGAAAGAAATGATGACAGGTATAAATTCAGCTGTTGAAAATACGGCTTCTACAGCTGAAGAATCTGCTGCCGGATCTGAAGAAATATTGAGCAGTGTTGAAGAAGTCACCAAGGCCTCTTCAGGTATTGCCGATTCATCACAGAACCTGGCAGCACTGGCACAGAATATTGCAAAGACAATAGGTGAATTTAAGTTGTAGAGTTAAGATGTTAAAAACCTGGTTTAATTTACCAGGTTTCCCACTAATTTTACATGGATATTTTCTGGAAATACTGTTAGAATAGCAAACAAGACAAGCCTAAATTTCAGTGATGAAATGCGGGGGATAATATCTAGGGGTGAATCTTTTTTTAAAGTAGGGGTATCCCACAGTCCCGAACCCGTCAACTAACTCCGTAGGCAAAATTAAGGGGGATAATCTAATATGCATTTCAAGAAAATGAGGAGTATACTTTTTGCAATATCTCTTTGTGCTGTATCTTTTACCCAGGTTCATGCAGCAAGTTATACAGTAAAATCAGGTGATTCTATATTTAAAATAGGCGTGTTGTTCAAGAACAGTGTGGATACGATAATGAGAGACAACAATTTAAGTCAAACTACCATATATCCAAATCAGATTTTAAAGGTAAATTCGAAAACTTATATTGTACAAGCTACTGATACTCTCTATTTAATAGCAAAAAAATTCAATATATCTTTAAATACATTGATTGCCGCCAACTCTAATGTGGACAAGTATATTTATCCGGGTCAGGTGCTCAATATACCTTCAGGGTACATCTTCAAAGGAGCAGCTCCTCCCGCTATAGTACCCTACAGCCAAAGCGACCTGGATCTACTTGCAAGGCTGGTAAACGCAGAGGCACAAAGCGAGTCCTATAAAGCTAAGGTCGGTGTGGCTGCTGTGGTTTTAAACAGAGTCCGCAATCCAAAATACCCATCCACTATAAAGGGTGTAATATATGAAAAATCAGGTGGATACTATCAATTCACTCCTGTATTGAACGGTTGGATAAACAAACCCGCCTCGGAGGAATCGAAAAAAGCAGCTTATGATGCACTTCACGGCTACGATCCTACCAAAGGTGCACTCTACTATTTTGATGACAGCACTACCAACACATGGCTGTGGTCAAAACCAATTGCACTGAGAGATGGCAAGATGGTATTTACTTATTAAAATAGGGTCAGACCCCCTGACATTTTCTGTCAGGGGGTCTGACCCTATTTTACAAACTTCTCCACTTCAGGTATTATATACTCTCTTGTATTATCTATAATATTTCCTCGTTTAACCACCATCAGCGGTTTTTCAAAACAATTCAGATCTTCAAGAGGGTTGCCATCCAGGATAACAAAATCTGCAAATTTTCCAGGCTCAAGGGTTCCAACTTCTTTATCAATTCCCAGAATTTCAGAATTTGATTTAGTTGCAAAATATATAGCCTGTGCATTTAAGGCTCCGCCGTATTTTACCTGAAGCTGCAGTTCTCTCCAGGTATTATAGTGGGTTACAAAAGGCATGGCTGCATCAGTGCCAAGTCCAACTTTTATACCTTCATCTATAGCAGTTTTAAATCCTTTGGTCATTTCATCCCTTATAATTCTGCCATTGGCAAACTGCACATCATCAAGCTTTGTGTACTCAGTGCTGATTTCCGACGTATAAATTGCCGGAGCAAAGGTAGGTATAAGAGCACTGTAGCCTCTCAAGGATTTAGGATTGTGTTTGAAAAGCTCTATTATTTCATCATCCATGGAAGCACCGTGCTCTATGGTATCCACTCCTGCCCTCAAAGCTTCCTTCAATCCTCTGGTGCTCTGGCAGTGACTTGCCACAAGCAGACCTGCCCTATGGGCCTCATCACATACAGCCGCAATTTCATCATAGGTCATCTGGACTCTTCCTGCTTCGCCTATTTTCCTGGAATCGGTAACTCCGCCCGTACTAGCTATTTTTATAAGATCCGTACCCTTATAAACATGTTCTCTCACCTTTTTTCTTCCTTCCCAGGGTGAATCTGAAGCTTCAGATACAAGTTTATATCCATGCCCTCCGGTTATGCATATCATAGGTCCAGCACATAACATGTCAGGTCCAATTTGACCGCCGTTTTTCATTTCATTTTTAACTTCTATATCATAGTAAAGTGGATCTCCCACGCTTCGGAAAGTAGTCACTCCGGTATGAAGTGCTGCCATTGCATTTTTTTTCATGTTCTCCTCGAGAAGATATTTTCCAAGAGATGACTTCATGAACTCTAGGTTTTCATCCGGAGTCCTCTTTACACCTTCTTCTGTAAAAGGATTCCCATCCCCGAAAAGATGCACATGAGCATCTATAAGTCCAGGAACCACATATTTATTCTTTAAATCAAATACCTTACAGTCCTTAGGTATGCCAACCTCCATTTTATTCCCCAGAGATTTTATCTTTCCTATACCATCTACATTCTCTACCAGCATTACACCTTCATTTATCATATTGCTTTCAAATCTGCCATCAATTATATTACAGTTTATAAAAGCACAAACTTCTTTTTGCTCATTCACAATAATTATCTCCCTTTTTTAGGGGTCTGACCCCCTGACATTTTTTGGAAGGGGGTCAGACCCCTAGCTTATCAAAACTATCCAGTGATTTTTCTATTTTATCATATGAAATACAGTAAGAAAGTCTGAAATAGCCCGGACATTTGAAAGATGATCCCGGGACTATAAGAAGATTGAATTTTTTTGCCCGCTGTGCAAATTCAACATCATCCGGTATCAACGATTTTGGGAACAGATAAAAGGCACCATCTGGTTTGACACAGGAGAATCCTATTTTTACAAGATGGTTGTACAAAAGATCCCGATTTTTTTTGTATATGTTCACATCCACTTTTGAATCCACACATTTTGCAATGACCCTTTGAAACAGTGAAGGCGCATTTACAAATCCCAGGATTCTGTTGGCTACATTCAAAGATTGCATTATGTTATCAAAATCATCTGCATCACTGCTGCAGACTACATATCCTATTCTCTCTCCAGGAAGAGAAAGTGATTTGCTGTAAGAATATCCGACAAATGAATTTCTGTAGTAATTCAATATATAGGGTACTTCCACTCCGTCATATACTATTTCCCTATAGGGTTCGTCGGAAATCAAATATATACTGGTATTAAACTTCTGCTGTTTTCTATTCAAGACTTCTGCCATGCCCTTAATGAGCTCTTCCGAATATACAACCCCCGTCGGGTTATTTGGTGAATTTATTATTACAGCTTTAGTCCTGGAATTCACTTTGTCCTCAAGTTCATTTAAATCGGGCTCAAAAGTTTCACTGTCCGAGGGTATAATGACAAGCCTTCCATCAAAATTTTTTACATAGTTTTCATATTCCCCAAAGAACGGCGAAAATACAATAACTTCATCTCCAGGATTTAAAAGAGTTTTCAAAATAATATTTAATCCGCCTGCAGCCCCGCAGGTCATTACTAAATTGTTTTTAGTGAGTTTCACATTATATTTTTTGTTGATATTTTCAGCAATTTTGGCCCTTACATCTTCATAACCGGAGTTGTTCATATATCCATGGACTAAATTAGGAGGCTCTTCCCTCAATATTTCATATACAGCCTCTCTTATAGATTCAGGCGGTTTTACATTGGGATTGCCCAGACTGAAATCAAATACATTTTCTTCTCCATAAATTGAAGAGAGCTTTTTTCCCTCCTCAAACATAGCCCTTATTATGGAGCTTTTAGATACATATTCCTTCATTTTATCAGATATCACCTATTTTACCCCCTACCTCAATAATTTTAAATTATATTTGATTAATTATATAAAATATTCTAACACAACCATTGCCAATTCACAATTCACAATACACAATTTACAATTATGCTTGCAATTAAACTGTAATATTGGTAAACTCACTTTATAGTTTTTGAGATCAATCAATATATAAAACAAGGAGAATCTTATGAAAATTGCAGTGATATACGGTACAGAACATCGAGGAAGTACTTATAGTATTTGCCAGCTATTTTTAGAAAGACTACAACCGGAGACAAGTGAAATTACAGAATTTTTTCTGCCAAAAGATATGCCAAATTTTTGCCGCGGATGCAGTTCATGTTTTACTATAGGTGAAAAAGCATGTCCTCATTATAATCAAGTCAATCCAATAAGAGAGGCAATTGAAAAAGCAGATTTAATTATTCTTACAAGTCCCGTATATGTATTTCACGTGAGCGGGCAGATGAAGACATTACTGGATCATTTCGGCTTTCAGTGGATGGTACACCGTCCTAATAAGACAATGTTCTCCAAAATGGCCTTAGTTATTTCAACGGCTGCCGGCGGCGGAATGAAATCTACAATTAAAGATATTGTGGACAGCTTGACCTTCTGGGGAACAGGTAAGATATTTACCTACGGCAGGGCAGTTGCCGCCGTAGACTGGGAGGGTGTAAGTGAAAAGAAAAAAGTAAAAATTCATGGGGATGTAAAAAAATTATCCGATAAAATCCTGCACAGATGCGGTAAGGTAAAACCCAGCCTAAAAGTAAAGGCCCTCTTTTACGCTATGCGCTTTGTCCAGAAAAAATTTACCTTCAATGCTGTTGATAAAAAATATTGGGAAGAACAGGGATGGCTAGAACATAACCGTCCCTGGTAGTTTTATTCAATGAACAGTGCACAACTGACAGCACAAAATGCACGATGGGCAATTGACAGCGCACAACACACAACTGACAATTCATGGTGCACAATTGGCGGTTTTTAATTTTGGGCAAAGATTGAAAAGCCTATAACTGCTATTATAAATACAATCAGACCTATATATATGGCCATTCCTGCAGGTCTCCCTGCATTTATTGTCCAGCCTATGCCAAACCTCTTTTCCACAAAGAGGGATGGATCATCAGGGTTGTAATATATGGTGTTCGCCAGCTTCCAAAAATTATCATCATCTTTATCCGTAAATTCAGATTCGATTTTCCCAAAGTCCTGTTTTCCTATTTCTATATTGCTTCCTCCCTGTCCTATCTTTATAGACAGCACCACGCTGATCAAAGTTATAAATATGACAAAGACTATGGTGAAGATGAGCACAAACAGGTGTGAAATTTCAATTATATCAAATATTTGAATGGTTCCAACAGTCAAAATCAAATTCACCGCTACCGCAGAAAACACTGCGTATATGGACCATATTCTCCTGAATCTCCTGTTTTTTTTCACGGAAATTTCAGGGTTTGAAACATTTGTCTGCTGTTTTGACCAGCCTATGATCTTATACACTATGAAAAGCATGAGAGTCACTGCCATTTCAGTAAGAGGCATTTCCCAGATCAAAAATATGGATTTGGTCTGATAACCGTTGATATTTCCTGAAAGATCCCAGTGAGTGGGCACCCTATTGGGCAAAGGTGCATAATTTGCATATCCCAAAATTATATTTATCAAAATTATTGATACGGGAATCAGAAAAAACCAGGGCGATACCAGAGTTTTTCCCTTGTCCCTGGAGTAACCTACATCCACTGCCACAGCCTGCTTTTTTCCCTCAAACCAGGAATTCTTCAATTTAAGAGCTTTAACAGCCCTGTTGGATATCATATATACCAGAAAATCTATAAAGACAAAGGCAAAAACAGTAAACAAAATCACAGCTGCACTCAGGAATTTGTAATTTAGAAAACTAAACAGCAGCATAAATGGAATCCCTATTATCAGATTATTTTTTATAAACTGCCTTTTTATATCTTTGATTTCAGCACTGTCCATTTTATCTCCAGGTATTCTTACTCCAAATACAATTTCCTTTCTGGTAAAATTCGGTGTCAGCATGTTGATGACAAGTATCAATAAAAATATAAAGCACAAATATATACATAAAAATAAATTTTCCTTCATTAACATTCACCTGCCTTTATTTATTTTGCAAATCGTATTTTTGATATATACCGGAACATAATTTCAATATATCTTCCAATTTATCATCCCTCAAATAGGCTTCTGCCAGCAGATAGGTCAATTCCCTCACCAGCTTTTCATTAAATTCCTCACTATTTTTAGGATAGTTTTCATTTATAACAGCTCCTGTTCTTCTGTCTATATTCAAGTATCCATCAGATTTCAATATATTATAAGCTTTATTCACAGTGTGCAAATTTATCCCTATATCCTCCGCCATCTGTCTTACAGAAGGCAGGCTTTCACCCGGCTTCAGATCTCCAGCTGCTATTCCCTCTATAATACTCCTTTTAAGCTGTTCATAGATGGGCATTTCAGATTCAAAATCAATTTTAATTATCATAACTACCCTCCTATTCTATTTGTTATATATAATATATAACAAATAGAATAAAATTGCAACATTTATTCAATTGACAATTGACAATGAACAATTGACAGTTGACAGTTCACAGTGCACAATTAACAATTGGCAAAAATAAAGTTCAAAGCATAAATATCAGATGGTGAGGTCTGATATTTAAGCCCTGAACTCTGTTTATTACTCACGGGGATAACCTGGACTACTCTTTATAAAATCTGGCTTTTTCCCTCAGGGTTTTCAGCTTTTCAATGGACTTTAAAAGTGTGTCATCCTTCTTTGCAAAATGAAGCCTTATCAGATAATTCACATCTTCTTTAAAGAAGCTTGACCCAGGAACCGCCCCTATTCCAACTTCTTTTGCCAGCCACTCACAAAATTTCAAATCATTTTTTACATTAAATTCCGAAACATCTATGAGCACATAATAAGCTCCCTGGGGCTTCACATATTTAAGTCCTGCCTCGCTCAATCCCTTGAGAAACAAATCTCTCTTTTTCGTATATAAATTCTTCAGCCAGCCATAGTACTCCATAGGCAGTTTAAGCCCGGCCACAACTGCTTCCTGAAGCGGTGCCGCCGCCCCCACCGTAAGAAAATCATGTACTTTTCGCACATTTTCTATTACCCTCTCGTCACCTATAACATAGCCTATTCTCCACCCGGTTATGGAATAAGTCTTGGAAAAGGAGCTGCAGCTCAAGGTTCTGTCAAACATTCCCGGAAGTGAAGCAAAATAGACATGTTTATGGGGATCCATTACAATATGCTCGTACACTTCATCCGTTATTACGAAAGAATCATATTTTTCTGCTAGACGGGCTATGAATTTCAATTCCTCAAGTGTAAACACCTTTCCTGAAGGATTTGACGGGTTACAGAGTATAAGGGCCTTCGGCCTTTGCTTAAAGGCATTTTCAAGTTCAGTCTTGTTGAAAGAAAAATCAGGCGGATAAAGAGAAACATATATTGGCTCAGCTCCGCTCAATATGGCATCTGCAGCATAATTTTCATAAAAAGGCGAGAATACTATTACCTTATCTCCCGGATCACAGACAGTCATGACAGAAGCCATCATAGCCTCAGTACTGCCGCAGGTAATTACAATCTGGGTATCCGGATCTATGTCAAGTCCCATGAATCTGGACTGTTTTTCTGCAAGAGCTTCTCTCAAATTCTGTGCGCCCCAGGTGATGGCATACTGATGAGGTCCCTTGACTGCTGCTGTTCTAAGTGCTTCCTCTATCTCCTTAGGAGGATCAAAATCAGGAAAACCCTGAGACAAATTAATTGCTCCATATTTGTTCGATATTCTCGTCATTCTTCTTATAACAGAATCGGTAAAATTAATTAATTTTCTGCTCAATTCAGGCACTACAGCCACATCCTTTCAAATTATCAATACATCAAATAACATCTGAGAATAAAGTAAAAGTCTGGGGATATACCTCAGACTTAAAATCGCAAAATATATTCTCATCTTTCAGCTTCCGCTGCAGGACTTAGCACCAATATACAACGACGTACTGGTTGCCGGGTTTCAAAGGGCCTGTTCCCTCCACCTCTCTTGATAAGTTCAAGATTTATATTAAATTATGCTATTAATTATAATCATTTAGATATGTCCTGTCAATATGCCTGATTTTCCCCATTTCGTTCTACATAGCATACACCGACAGTTCCCGGTCCTGAATACACACCTACTATAGGGCTTATCTGACCTATCATGTATATATTTTCCACGTTGGGAAGTCCAGAAATCCTGTTATAAATATTTTCGGCTTCTTCTCTGGCATTGCCGTGAACTACATATACGTCACAGGGGGATTTAGCTAAAAAATCATTACCTATGTCTATCATTTTACTTAAAGATCTCTTCCTTCCCCTCACCTTATGACGGGTAAAACATATGCCCTGATCATCGTCAAAGTACACTATTGGCTTTATATCCAAAATCTCACCTATTGTACCCGACAGTCTCCCTATACGCCCTCCTTTTCTGGCATACTCCAGAGTGCCGAATACGAAAAAAAAGTGCATCCTCTTCTTTATCCCAGGTATGCAGTTTACAATTTCACTAAAACTTCTGCCCTGATCCAAAAGCCTTCCACACTCTTTTAAAACTATACCCTCTCCCAGGGAAGTGGATTTGGAATCATAAACATACGATGACAGTTTATTATGTTTTTTGCTTACCATTTTCAAAGCATTATATGTACCTGAAAGTCCGCTGGAAATCGTAACAGCTACCACATGAGTATAGTTTTCCCTTTCCAGCCTGTCAAAAACACTTTCCATATCGTCTATTGAAGGTAGAGAAGATTTTGGAATTTCATATTTCATGCTGTCATATACTTCTTTTGGAGTGATCTCAACTTTATCTATATATTCCCTATCCTTATATATAATCCTAAAAGGCAATATTTCTATGCTGTACTTTTTTATGGTTTCATCATCTATGTCACAAGCAGAATCTGTCAAAAGTGCAATTTTTTCCATAAGGTTTCTCCTCCTACTCATACTTACCATAAATTATATCATACCGAGGGAAAATTATTCAAATTCTACAAAAGAGACAGGCTTTTAAGCAGATATATGCCTATAAATATAGTAAACATTGAGAAAAAAGTGGTCAAGATCACAACATCTCCCGTGAGCTTGTAATCAGAATTCATTTCCTCAGCCATTACATAACAGGAAATAGCAGAAGGTGAAGAAAACAATATAAATATGGCACCTAGATCATATTTTCTAAATCCCATTAAAAACGCCAATGTGACAACTATACAGGGAACTACTATGAGCCTCCCCACAGAAGCTGTTATGGAGTATTTCAAATTTTCCTTTACACTCTTAAATTCCAGCTGGGCACCTAGTGTTATAAGGGCCAGAGGAGTACCAAGGGAAGCAACATCGGAAACAGCCCTTTCCATAAACAAAGGCAGTTTTATGGAAAACAGCTGAAAGACTATGCCCAGAAACGATGCTATGATAAGCGGGTTTTTCACTATTCCCACAAGAGTATACTTTATTTTACTTCCTATACCGCTTTTGTCACCTCTTTCGTCAAAAGCCGCAAGTACCAGCACCGCAAAAAAATTATAGGTGGGAATGACTATGGGCAGCAAAAGAGAAATAGGTCCCATATGGGATTTTCCAAGCATGTACATTCCCATGGGAACTCCAAGGAGCACAAAATTGCTCCTATATATAGTATGTATCACAGCAGAAGCCCTTTTCCTGTCCTTAATAAACAACGGTACAATAAGCCAAAGTACCAATACTGAACCGAATATACATAAAAATACAAATATCATGAGTTTAGTGTTGGCTATATCGCTCAATTTGGAGACATATATATTTTCAAAAAGCAGTGTGGACAATCCAACTCTAAAATTAAATTTGACAGCAGTATTTATAAACCTGTCATCTATAAGTCCTACTTCCTTTATGAAATATCCCAGTGCAATTACAATAAATATAGGCATTATCACGTTAAAACTAAATATTAAATTATCCAATTGTCCAACCCCCAAGTCTGTTAAGAAAGCTAGTCCTATCAATCTGAATCAACAACCATCTGGTTATTTTTAAGATTATTTTAAGCTTTATCCTAGAAGATATATATAATTATATTCCCATACTAGATTTTAGGAAAGGAGTTTCAAGATATATGAAAAAAATTTTTTCAAAAAACAGTCTATTGAAAATAATCCTAATTTTTTTAATGTCATTATCATTTTTACTATGCATCTACAGTGTAAAAAACTACAAGTCAAATTCCTATCCACAAAACAGGGCAGGACAATTCAGTCAATTTAATAGACAAAATGGACAGACAGGAAATAAAAATTGGAACCACAGTGTGAAGCAAACGCCGCCCGGCAGCAATGCAAACACTCAGAATAACCACAACAATACGATAAACTCCGGTAAGAATGGATTTAATTCTTCAAATAACAAGTTTGCACCGCTTCTCACCGTATACCTGGCAGTATTTCTTGCACTGTGTATCGTAATATATCGCAATTTCATACAGAAAAATATGAAGATAAAATCTGTAAATACCAAAATGCTTATTTTTTCGATGCTTTTTACGAGTCTGTTCCTCAAGATCACATTGTCGACTTTTATGGAGGGATACGGAGGAGATGTGAGGCTGTTTGAAAGCTGGGCATCTTCTGCTGCAAACAATTTTTCTCAATTTTACATAAATTCCAGTTCCAGCGACTACCCTCCACTCTATATATACGTACTGTTTTTTATAGGCAAAGCAGCAAGTTTAAGTTCATTAAACCCATATTATATTCTGCTCCTGAAGCTGCCCTCAATAATAGCGGATATGGCCACAGCTTATCTAATATACAAATTGGCTCAAAAATATCTTTCTGCAGAAATGAGTGTATTTCTAAGCATATTCTATATCTTCAGCCCGGCTGTATTTATAGATTCGGCCCTGTGGGGACAGGTGGATTCATTTTTTACATTACTCGTTGTACTTTCACTATTTCTGCTGTCAGAAGGGAAAACTGCACTTTCTTCAGTATTTTTTGCCAGCTCGGTACTTATGAAACCCCAGGGAATCATCTTCCTTCCCGTACTTTTCTTTGAACTCATAAGGAAAAAAGATTTGAAAATATTTATAAAATCGGTAATTTCAGCCGGAATAACTGCCCTAGCAGTGATAATACCCTTTTCCGCCAGCCAAAATATAATGTGGATCTTTAAATTATACTCAAATACCATATCGGAATACCCCTATGCTTCTGTGAACGGATTTAATTTCTTTAACTTGATGGGAGCAAATTATGAAAACAGTTCAAATACATTTCTAATATTCAGTTATAAAATCTGGGGATTGGCCGCAATCATTACAATTACAGTGCTTTCCTGGATAATTTATATCAGACGGAAGAGCAGAACCCTGGCCTTTTCCTGTGCACTTGTTCAAATTTCTGGAGTCTTTGCTTTTTCCACAGGAATGCATGAAAGATATCTGTTTCCAGCTACTGCACTGTGCATTTTGGCATTTATATACTTGAAGGATAAAAGATTCCTCACACTGCTCATGGGGTATACCATAACCATCTACGGCAACATATACTATATACTCTTCGGAACATTAAACCGCATGAATTCCAACTCCCACAGCATAATAACCGACGGAATATCTCTGCTAAATGTGCTTTTGTTCTTCTATCTCGTAAAAGTGCTCATGGACAGGGACAAGCAACTTCCGGCAATAGTGAGCAAATTGTAAACAAAATGGCATTGTTCAAATTCAATTTACATTTGATAGGAGTTTTTTTAAGAACTTTTTAAGATTAAAAGACAAGAATTGATATAGGAGAAACCAATAAAGGTATGGAAAGGAGTAAACATTCATATGGACATTAAAAAAGCAGTAATTCCTGCAGCAGGATTGGGTACAAGATTTTTACCAGCTACAAAGGCACAGCCCAAGGAAATGCTTCCTATAGTAGACAAACCAACTATCCAGTACATAGTTGAGGAAGCAGTGTCTTCTGGAATTGAAGAGATTTTGATAATTACAGGTAAAAATAAAAGATCCATCGAAGATCATTTTGATAAATCAGTTGAGCTGGAAGATGAGCTTGAGAAAAACAACAAGACAGATTTGCTGAAGCTGGTCCAAAACATATCAAATATGGTGGATATATATTATATAAGGCAGAGAGAACCCAAAGGACTAGGACATGCCGTAAGTCTGGCTAAGAATTTTATACAGGATGAACCCTTTGCGGTCATGTTAGGAGATGACATAGTTGACAACAGAATACCCTGCCTCAGGCAATTGATAGACTGCTACGAGAAGCACAGAGGATCAATTTTAGGAGTTCAGCCGGTAAAAAAGAGTGCAGTTTCAAAGTATGGCATCGTAGACGGGACAAAAATAGGTGACAAAATTTACAGAGTAAAAAGTCTGGTAGAAAAACCTGATGCCAAAGAAGCCCCCTCAAATATGGCAATTTTAGGGAGGTATATAACAACTCCTAAAATATTTGAAATCCTAGAAAGGACAATACCGGATAAAAACGGGGAAATACAACTGACAGATGCTTTAAGAGCTCTTGCAAAAATAGAACCCATGTATGCCTACAATTTTAAAGGCAGAAGATATGATGCCGGAGATAAACTGGGATTTTTGGAAGCAAACATATACTATGCCCTAAAGAGACAGGATTTGAGAGAAGATCTAATTGACTACCTGAAAGACATAGAAGAAAAAGACATATAAAAAAATAAACCTACTGTATTAAAGTGCAAATGCCGAATTTAGTGGACTTCCGGTATTTGCACTTTGACAACGCAGACATGCAATTTTAAATTTCAAAGGAATTAAATGCCTGCAGGAATCTGTCAACATCTTCTTCAGTGTGTTTTACATTCAAAAATACAGCTTCAAATTGTGAAGGTGCAACATAAATGCCCTTTTTTATCATATGGGTGAAGTATTTCGCAAAAATACCTGTATCACATTTTTTGGCATCGCTGTAATTTTTCACTTTGGAATCCTCTGTGAAAAACAGTGCAAACATGGCACCGCACCTGTTTATCACTACAGGCAGTTTTTTCTGCTCAGCTATATTTTTCACTCCATCTTCCAATTTCTTTCCCAATTTTTCGAGATGTACATAGTACTCAGGATGATCATGAAGCTTTCTCAGCGTTGTAATTCCCGCAGCCATTACAAGGGGATTTCCAGACATGGTACCTGCCTGATACACAGGTCCAAGAGGCGAAAGCTTTTCCATTATATCTTTTCTTCCGCCGTAGGCTCCACAGGGAAGACCCCCTCCTATGATCTTAGCCATAGTTGTAAGATCAGGTTTTATTTTATAGATGCTCTGGGCACCCTTATAGGCAACCCTAAATCCACTCATCACTTCATCAAATATGAGAAGAGCCCCATTTTCATCACACAGTGCTCTAAGTGATTTCAAAAAATTCTCATCCCCTGGAATCACACCCATGTTGCCTGCCACAGGTTCCACTATAACTGCAGCTACGTCACTGCCCTGCTGCTTAAAAATATCTTCTACACTTGAAATATCATTGTACTGGGCTACCAGAGTATTTTTTATACTGTCCTCAGGCACACCTGCACTTCCCGGAATACCCTCCGTCATAACTCCAGAACCTGCTTCCACCAGAAAATCGTCAAAATGTCCATGATAGCAGCCGGCAAACTTTATTATTCTATTTCTTCCCGTATATCCCCTGGCAAGCTTCACGGCACTCATAGTAGCCTCTGTTCCGGAATTGACCATTCTAAGCATTTCCACATTATCCACAGTAGTGCATATATATTTTGCAAGCTGAAGTTCAAGTTCTGTAGTGGCACCAAAAGATATGGCCCTTTCACTGGTATCTTTTATGGCCTTCACCACATCTTCATCACAATGGCCCAGTATCATGGGTCCCCAGGAACAGACAAAGTCTATATACTTATTTCCGTCTTCATCGTATATGTAAGCCCCACTGCCGCTTTTTATCACAGGCGGATTCATCGGCACATCCTTAAAGGCCCTCACCGGACTATTGACTCCCCCGGGCATATATAATTTGGACTCGTTGAATATATCATCGTTTCTCATTTTCATTTGCCTCCTCATTGACAAAATATTTTATTTATAAGTTTCATGTATTCTTTTTCCCTGCCCTCAAGCTTTCCCTCTTTTAAAACCTTTATGGCCCTATTTATATACACCTTGGCGGTGCTCTCTATCATAGTTTGTACAAGTTTTTCATTGTCCTTGGTATATCTTTTATTTTTGAAGGTCTTTATCCTCTTTTCACATATCCGGCTGCCAAAATCCTTTATTTTCTGTATTTCAGGAGAAATCTCATCCAGGGACCGCCACTTCAAAAACTCATCTATGTGCTCATCTATAATATTCCTGCACTTTTCCATTTTTTCTTTTCTCATGATTTTATTTTTCTGATCAATAGCACTTATACGGTCTATATCATACAACTCAACATTTGAAAATGTCATTACATCCCTGTCTACATCCCTTGGCACTGCCAGATCAAATATAAGCAATTTTTTATCAGGAAGTTCATCCTTTGAAATTACGGTATGAGGTGCAGACGTACAGCTTATTATGCAGTCCACATCTTTATAATAGTCCTTTCTCCGGTCAAAAGTTATAAATCTAACCCAGCTGCATTTTTTATATAGTTTGTCCACTTTATCCAGATTTCTAACTGCCACGTATACAATTTCCGTACTCAAAGAATTCAAATATTTAAGAACAAGCTGTCCTATTTCGCCAAAACCCAGCAGCATATATTTTTTCATCTTTCTCTTTTCTGATTCTCTCACCACTATGGAAGGAACCGATACGGGTATCTTATATATTTCACAGGTGTTTTTAAATTTTTTGCCGCAGGTTACAGCACTCTGGAACAGCCTCTGAAGCTGTCCTCTAATGGTTCCAGTTTTAAGAGCAGCACCATAGGCGGTTTTAATTTGTCCCAATATCTGATCCTCGCCCAAAATTTTGGAATGAAAACCACAGCTCACCTCCATGAGATGTCTGATTGCATTTTTATCCTCTACATAGAATATATAGTTCTCAAGCTCTCTATCCCATCCCAGGCGATCAAATACAGCACAGATCAGATCTTCCCTCTGTAAATCAGAGTTCACGTATATCTCCGTTCTGTTACAGGTACTTAAAATCAGCACATTTCCTGTAACATCATATATGTCCCTCAATTTGTCTACAAGCCTTGCCGGTATAATGGAAAACTTCTGCCTTATTTCAATATCACATTTACTTTTCACTCCAATAAGTTGTATAATTTTTATCACCTCCATTTATAAAAATGATCCTTTCAACCAAGCTGGCAAAAGGATCATTTACAATCAGATATAATTACACATTACCGTAAAAGTAACTCATTAATATACAGCCCCCCCTATCGCCTGTAGAGTTAAAGGTGCAAAGCACAGGCAGGTCTTCTGACTCAAGATTCATCATCTAAAATACGCCTTCCCAGTTTCCAAGTGGCTCATATAAATTAGATTCATCTAATACAGCTACAGGATAGCTCAGGACTTTCACCTGATTCCCTTTTAATCAATCATATCAAACCCGTACTTATTATCAAATTTTACTTAATTATAACATTATTATAGAAAGATTCAACTAATATACACAAACTATTTTACAGTACCTTTCAAATCATATAGCTGCTGGGAATTCATTCCCATTCCTCCAAATCCATTCTTTCCCAAATTCTCATTTTCTGCACTGCTGTCTTCCCTGGCTTCACCGGTTTCATTTGTATCGGTAGATGTGGTATTTTTCCACTGGCTTTCTGGAACAAGTTTGCCGTTTTTCTGAACCCAGCTCATTATATCCTGTGAGTCCCTTCCCATTCCACCTGTGAGTACATATCTTATTTCGCCCTTTTTCACCAGCTCTTTGAACTGATTCAAAGAAAGTATTTTGTCAGAGCCCGAGAACCCTCCCAGAGGCATTATACTTTTACCGCTCTCGATTATCATGCCAGCAGCAGCGTTGGAACTGGACGCCACAAGAGCATATCTTTCATTTTTAACATGGCTGTCAAGGAATTCTATCAATTTTTTATTTTCACTAGAATATCTGCTGTCATTTCCTCCCGCAGTCCCCATTCTGAAATTTCCGGATCCGGTGTTCGACAAGAGCTCCAATCCGGCAGCAGGCATGCTCCCGTTTACGCCATGGGTTACAGCGGCTGCAGATCCCAGAAAAGGTGTTACAAGTATTCCTACAAAAGCAAGGCTGGCAAGTACTTTTGCAAAATTTATATTTCTTCCAAGGTTCAAATCATGCTTCTTTATTATCCTGTAAATTACAAGAAGCACAGAGGATGCAAAGCTCAATACAGCTGCAGCTATTATCATGCCTTTAGCTGCCGCAGGTATGGAAGAATAGAAATAGGATAACATCATCAGATGAAGTGCTCCCTCTACAATAAAGGATATCGGCAGCAGCCACGCCTTTATTCCGCCTTCCTGCCTATACAGCTTCCACATAGAAACAAGACCTATGCCGGACAAGGCTGCAGCAGGAGGTGCCATCATTGTCAGATAGTACTGGTGAAACAGTCCTTTAGTATAGCTGAAGTATATGAATTCCGGTAAAAGCCACAGCATCCACAATGCCAAATCCAATTTTCTTCTATTATCAAAAGGAAATCTCAGCTTTTCCACTATTGCCGCTGCAATAAATCCCAATATGGACAAAGGCAGGAACCACACTATCTGATCGGACAGCACATTTTTGGAGAACAATCTTGTAATACCAGCCTCAGTCTGACCGCCAAAATTTCCTGAAAGCCCACCATTTCCGCCGGGTCCGCCATTTCCCCGTCTTTGCTGCATTCCTTCCCCATTCTGCCCTGCTCCCTGGGGCATCTGTGCCGGATTCACCCCATTTTTCTGGGAGCTGCCTCCCTGAGAACTGCCATTTTGCTGGCTGCTGCCCTGAGAGCTGCCTCCGGAGCCTCCAGGGAATCCACCCGGTGCCTGCATCATTCCACCGCCCTGGCCGCTTCCATTTGCTCCTGAGGTCACATTCTGCGTATCTGAAGAATTTCTGTTTCTCTGAAAGTAAGCCATATTTCCTCCCTGTCTGTTTCCGCCAGGTCCGCCGCCCATACCTCCACTGCTGCTGCTCAGCCTCTCAAGTCCATTGTGTCCAAATATAAGCTCCATAACGGTGTTATTAGTACTGCTGCCTACAAAAGGCCTGTTCTGAGCAGGAACCAGATCCACAACAACTGTCCAGGAAAAAGATACTACAGCAAGTACAACAGTACTTATGACAAGATGCTTTAACCTCTTTTTCAAAGGTGCGGCAGCAGAGATCAGATAAGTAATATACAGGGCAGGAATAACCATATAGGCCTGGAGCATCTTTATGTTGAACCCCACACCTACAAGGACAAGACTTATAAGAAGATACTTAAATCTGCCTTTTTCTGCCGCTCTGGATAAAAACATGCAGGCAAGAAGCAGCGTCATCACCAAAAGATTATCCACAGTGTTATTCCTGCTGGTTGCTACAAAAACAGGGGTTATTGCAAGACACAGCGCAGAAATAAAGGCTGCAGCTTTTCCAAAAGATCTCTTAACCATATAATACAAAATCCCAACGGATATTACTCCTGCCAGAGCCTGTGGAAGCAGTATGCTCCATCCACTGAACCCAAATATCTTGGCAGATAAAGTCTGTATCCAAAAACCCAGGGGAGGTTTGTCAATAGATACAAATCCCCCTGGATCAGAGGCCACAAAAAAGAAATTCTTGAAATTTACGAGCATACTTTTTACACCTGCTGCATAGTATTCATTTCCGTATCCTTCCACACCTAAATTTGCAAAATTCAATACTGCAGATACGGCCATTACTGCAAATAAGGCAAGTTTTTCTTTTGTAAATTCTATCTTTTTCATAATTTCACTCCTCAATTAAACACCCATAATTTATATGATACAAAATTTATCACCTGGGCTGCAAGCGTTATAACTACCTTTGATACATATACATTAAAATTAAAACTGTCTATCAAGAATTTCATAAGCACAACTGTTACAAAAAGAGATAACACATTTACCAGAACAAATTGTATTACTTCGCGGACAATATTTTTATCCGGATTATCGTATTGAAAAGTCCATTTCTTATTGAATACAAAACTATTTATCACCCCACAGCTGTAGCCTATGATCTGGCTTACAGTGTAATATAACCCAACTACACTCTGACACAGGGTAAATACCAGAAAATCTATTATGGTATTCAACACACCGGTGGTAGAAAATCGGCTCAATAATTTAAGTCTTCCATTGAAAATAGAATCCATGGTTTTGATCAGCTGATTCATATTTTTCTACTCACCTCTTTTATTTACTATGTTTTCAATAATATAATTGGGTCTTCCCCTGCATTCATCAAAAATACGTCCTATATACTGGCCTATTATACCTATACAAAATAGTACAATTCCAAACATAATCAGATCAACGGATATTAGAAATTGAAAATTTATCAGCTCCAAGCCCTTAGCTGCAGAATTTATAAGGCCCATTATAAGCATGATTATCCCTATAAAAAACGATATTCCCCCCAAATAGCCTGACATTACAAGGGGCTTGTAGGAAAAAGAAGTTATACCGTCAAAGGCCAGTTTGAACATCTTTTTAAGAGGATACTTGGTATCTCCTGCAAATCTTTCCTGTCTTATAAACTCCACGTAGGTCTGCCTGTATCCAATCCAGCTGACAAGTCCCCTTACATACCTGTTTTTTTCCGGCAGGGAATTTAAAACATCACATACTTTCCTGTCTATAAGCCTGAAATCTCCGGTATCCACGGGAATGTCAATACTGGTCATGCTCTTTAAAAGCCTGTAAAAAACTCCTGCTGTAAGTTTTTTTAAAAAAGATTCACCTTCTCTTTTAGCCCTCTTTCCATACACAACATCATATCCCTGTTTCCACTTTTCAATCATCTCAGGTATGACCTCAGGTGGATCCTGGAGATCAGCATCTATTACAATAACCGCCTCTCCTTCTGAAACTCTCATACCTGCAGTTATAGCCGGCTGATGCCCAAAGTTCCTGGAAAAGTTAACAAGTTTTATATTCTTATCTGTACTGCATATTTTTTCCGTCTTTTCACGAGTCCTATCCCGACTTCCATCATTTACAAATATGATTTCATAACCCTCCGAGGTGGTATCCATAATTTTTTTAAGTCTTTTATAACTTTCATCTATCACCAATTCCTCGTTATACAGGGGCACCACCACAGAATAAACAGTATCTTGCTGCATTTTATTCACCTCAGTTTTCTAGGAATTTGATCTATTATAATTCTGTAGTTTTAACCTTAAAAAAGTCTTAAAAAAGCAACAATAAATGTAAATTAAATTTGAATATCAATAATTGAACAAACTATACATCTTTAAAATTTGAAAGCCATATCGTATAATCATACTATAAAGAGGTGAAATTATGAGATTGCTTTTAATTGAAGACGAGGTCATGCTTTCAGATGCCCTGGTGTATATTCTCAAAAAAAACAACTACAGTGTAGACGCGGCCTATGATGGAATCGAAGGGGAGGAATTGGCTGAAACCCAAATATATGATGTAATAATACTTGACAGAATGCTTCCCGGGAAAAACGGCATAGATGTACTGAAAGACATCAGAAAAAATAAAATTCAAACTCCGGTTATAATACTAACCGCCATGGATTCCATCTCCAACAGAGTGGAAGGCCTTGACAACGGTGCAGATGACTATCTGATAAAGCCTTTTTCTACAGAAGAGCTTTTAGCCAGGATAAGGGCTCTTGGAAGAAGGCACGTGGATTTCATACAGGACGGCAATATAAAATTATCTTCCCTGATTTTCGATCCAATGAAAGGTGAAATTGAATGCAATGGAAATAGAATGAAACTCACTGCAAAGGAATCCCAGCTTCTGGAACTTCTGGCACGAAATAAAAACCAGGTGATTACAAAGGATCAAATACTGGACAGAGTATGGGGCATTGATTCCAATGTGGAGATGAACAACAATATAGAAGTATATTTTTCCTACTTGAGGAAAAAATTGAGGGAAATCAACTGCAGTGTAAAAATTGAGACAATAAGAGGTATGGGGTACTGCCTGAAAGAGGTTTGATCATGTTTAAAAAATTGAAGATAGAACTGGTTTTAATTAATTTAATACTTACAAGTCTGGTACTCATAACTATATTTTCGGGAATATATATACTGATGGACAAGAGCTTCACACATTCATCCTTTACAAAGATGCTTAAAACAGCTGAAATGGATAAAATACCTCCTCTTGAGCCTCACAGCAGAAATATGAACCCCATGGAAAGTTTTTTTGTGAAGACGGACAGCAGTGGAAATATAATTGAAATATCTCAGAACTCAAATCTCAATAAAAATTCCTATGAAGCCATACTGTCGAATATCTTTAAAAGCAGTGATTCAAGTGGCAGCATAAGCTATAAGAACTACAATCTAAGATATCTGAAAGTTCCAAAAGAATATGGCTTCATAATAGTCTTTATGGACAGATCCTCCGACAACGAAATACTAAACCGGCTAATAATGATATCAGTCATGATCTGTATAATAAGCCTCATACTGGTATTTATCATAAGCCTGTTTCTTGCCAACATATCCCTAAAGCCAATCATAAGTGCCTGGGAAAAACAGCAGGCCTTTGTAGCAGATGCATCCCATGAACTGCGCACACCACTGGCAGTTATAACTACGAACCTGGATATAGTCCTCGGCAACCGCAGTGACACCGTAGAGAACCAGGGCAAGTGGCTTGGAAATATCAAACTGGAGGCGGGAAGAATGACTAAACTCATAGAGGATCTGCTGTACCTCGCCAGATCCGATTCCCACCAGAAGGCATTAACTTTTTCCAATTTTGATCTCAGCGGCGCAGTTACCAAGGCAATTGTTCCCTTCGAGGCTTCTGCGATAAAACATGAAATACTCATGACGTCCAACATAGAACCTGGGATAAATTTCTTAGGAAATGAGGGACGCATAAAACAGCTCATGGCGATTTTGATCCACAACGCCATAAAACATACACCTGCTGGAAAATCCATTGAAATAAGTCTGGGCAGAGTTAAAGGCCGAATTCAGATAACAGTTCAGGACAGAGGGGAAGGCATAGCCCCTGAACACATAGATAAAATATTTGACAGATTCTATAAAGTGGATAAAGTCAGATCAGGAAATAACGGGAATTTCGGTCTGGGGCTTTCAATCGCCAAATCCATAGTTGAAGAACACAAGGGCGATATAAGTGTATCAAGTACCCTCGGTGAGGGATCCACCTTCAAGGTGATTTTAAGGGGTCTGACCCCCTGACATTTTTTGTCAGGGGGTCAGACCCTATTCCAGCAATTTCAAAACTGCATTACTTATAACTTCCATACCATAGAGCATGGCATTTTCATCTATATCATACTTGGGATGATGCTGTGGATAGATGATCCCTTTTTCGCGGTTGCCCACGCCCACAAAGATGAAACAGCCGGGTATTTTCTGCAGATAATATGAAAAATCTTCACTGCTCATAAAGGGATTTATGGGATGAGCTTTGCCATCTATCATTTCTTTTCCCGCTTTCAAAACAACGGCTGCAATTCCGGGATCATTGTTCACCACATAGGTACACGTATTCTTTTTGATATTGCAGCGAGCTCCTGTCATTTCACTTATATGCTCCACAATTTTTTTAATGTGAATAAACACCTGTCTGCGCACTTCTTCATCCAGTGTCCTGATAGTTCCCTTCAATATAGCCTTTCCTGCTATGGCATTGTATACACTTCCTGAATTGAAGACACCTACGGATACAACCGCCTGCTTCATTGGATCCACATCTCTTCCCACAATCGTGTTCAGGGCAACTACCACTTCAGATGCAGTCAATATGGAATCCACTGTCTGCTGGGGCATGGAAGCATGGCCCGCCTTTCCCTCAATTGCTATTTCAAATTCATCACTGGCTGCCATCATAGGTCCGGCAGAAATTCCCACAATTCCACTTCTGACAGGCTGCCACAGGTGAGCTCCTATAATGGCATCTACGCCTTCCAGACCGCCGTCCTTTATAATGGCTGCCGCCCCTGAACCATCCGCCACTTCTTCCTCACTGGGCTGAAATATGAATCTTATATTTCCACTGATACTGTCACGGATATCATATAAAATTTTTATCACTCCCAGCAGCATGGCTATGTGCCCATCGTGACCGCAGGCATGACATGCGCCTTTATTCTGAGATTGATATGGCCTGCCGCATTCATCATTTATGGCCAGTGCATCCATGTCTGCACGAATTGCTATGGTCCTGCCAGGATTTTTGCCCTTTAAATCTGCAATGACACCGGTTCCTCCTGCTCTTCTGATCTCAAGCTCCTCAAGATTTTCAAGTATCTGAATAATTTTTTTCTGGGTATTAAATTCTTTTTTGCTCAGTTCAGGATGAATGTGAAAATACCTTCTCAATTCCACTACACCGTGATAATTCCGTTTTGCCAGCTCTTTTATATTCTCTACCCTATTTAATTCCACCGACTTCATAATATGACTCCTCCTACTTTATTTTTAAATCTACTTGATACCACAATTACAAAATACCTTGAGTTCATTTTCATTCACTTTTTTCCCTTTTATCTGAACCAAAATTCTAAATGTGTCAATAGATGTTATAACCTCTATATTTCTCTCCACTGCCGCCCTTCTTATATGAAAGCCGTCTCTTGTGGAATCATTTCCCCTGGTAGGCGTATTTATCACCATATCAACCTGTTCATTTTTTATGACGTCCATTATATTTGGATGTTCTTCTTTCATCTTCCTGACTTCTTCCACTTCAATACCATTATCTCTCAGCAGTTTTGCCGTATTTCTGGTAGCCATGAATTTTATGCCCATTTTATCAATTTCCTCTGCTATAGGAAGAAATTCATTCTTATCGTGATCACCTACAGTGGCAAGTATGACGCCTTTTTTCATGGACGCAAACATTCCCGCAGCTACAAATCCCTTATAAAGCGCTCCGGACAAAGTGCTGGAAACCCCAAGCACCTCACCGGTGGATCTCATCTCAGGTCCCAGGGAAACTTCTACATTGGGGAGTTTCTGTGTGGAAAATACGGGAACTTTCACAGCTACTATAGGAGGTTCTTTTAAAATTCCCACTCCATATTCCATGTCCCGAAGCTTTTCACCAAGCATCACCCTTGTGGCAATATCAACTATGGGAATGCCGCTGACCTTGCTTATATATGGAACTGTCCTTGAAGCCCTCGGATTTACTTCTATCACATAGAGATCATCATTGTATTCTATAAACTGTATATTTATCATGCCCCTTATGCCTATGCCAAGTGCCAGCTTCACAGTACAGTCCAGTATCTTTTTCTTGATTTCATCACTTATATTCTGGCTCGGATACATGGTTATACTGTCTCCAGAGTGAACTCCGGCTCTTTCCAGGTGTTCCATAATTCCCGGCAGGAGTACATCACTGCCGTCACATATGGCATCTACTTCTATCTCCCTGCCCATGAGATATTTGTCTATCAATATGGGATTCTTCCTGTCCTTTCTAAAAGCCATGGAAAGGTAAAACTCAAGTTCACTTTCATCGTAAGTTATCTCCATTCCCTGTCCTCCAAGTACATAAGAAGGCCTTACCAGAACAGGAAATTCAACTCTCTTTGCCTCCTCAATTCCCTCTTCAACAGACCATACACCTTTTCCACGGGGTCTTTTAATATTTAATTTTTGAAGAAGTGCATCAAATTTCTCCCTGTCTTCCGCCGTGTCTATCTGATCAGCAGTCGTGCCCAAAGTAACTATTTCTTTTTCCTTTAAAAATTCCGCCAGTTTTATGGCAGTTTCCCCGCCAAATTGAAGTATCACTCCGTAGGGTTTCTCTTTGTCCAGTATATTCAATACATCCTCTTCGGTTATAGGTTCGAAATAGAGTTTATCTGAAATGTCAAAATCAGTGCTTACAGTTTCAGGGTTGTTGTTTATTATTATAGTCTCTATATGAAGTTTCTTGAGTGTCTTTATACAGTGCACGGAGGCATAGTCAAATTCTATACCCTGACCTATTCTTATAGGTCCTGAACCTATTACCACAACTTTCTTATTGGATGAAACCCGAACCTCGTCATATTCCTCATAAGTGGAATAATAATAGGGTGAAAGAGCTTCAAACTCCCCTGCACAAGTATCCACCATTTTATAGGAAGGTGTTATATTCCATATCCTCCTGAGCTTATATATTTCATCGGGAGAAATCCCCATCATGTCTGCTATTCCCTTATCTGAAAATCCCTTTCTTTTAAGCATTTTAAGCCAGTCCTTGTTCAGCTCGCCTATACTGCTGGATTTTAATTTCTCCTCTTGGTCTATTATCCATTTGAATTTGTATATGAAAAATTCATCCATACCGGTGATCTCCGACAGTTTTTCTATTTTGTATTTTCTCCTCAGGAGCTCCGCCAATGCAAATATTCTCTCATCATCGGGACGCTTTATTCTATCTTTAAGTTCCTCTATGGTGAAACCCTTAAACTTTTTATAATCCAGTGAATAAGCACCAATTTCAAGGGATCTTATTCCCTTTAAAAAAGCAGCTTCAAAATTGCTTCCTATAGCCATTACCTCGCCTGTAGCCATCATTTTCGTACCGAGCTCTCTCTTGGCATTCTCAAATTTGTCAAAGGGCCATTTGGGGATTTTTATCACCACATAGTCCAGGGAAGGCTCAAAGCAGGCATAGGTCTTTTTAGTAACAGCATTTTCTATCTCATCCAAGTTGCAGCCAAGAGCTATCTTGGCCGCCACTTTTGCAATGGGATAACCTGTTGCCTTGGAGGCAAGAGCAGAAGAACGGCTTACCCTCGGGTTTATTTCTATGACTGCATACTGGAGAGAATCTGGATTCAGGGCCAGCTGTACATTACAGCCACCCTCTATCTTGACTTCATTTATTATGTCAATGGAGGCAGTTCTCAGCATCTGATATTCCTTGTCCGATAACGTCTGGCTCGGAGCTACAACTATGCTGTCTCCTGTGTGAATTCCAACAGGGTCCACGTTTTCCATATTGCACACAGTTATACAATTGCCGGCATTGTCCCTCATGACTTCATATTCTATTTCCTTCCATCCCTTTATGCTCTTCTCCAGAAGTACCTGACCTATGGAACTGAGCTCAAGTCCCGACTCGAGTATGGTTTCAAGTTCCTCTTCGGTATAGGCTATTCCGCCGCCGGTTCCGCCAAGGGTATAGGCAGGTCTGACTATTACTGGATATCCTATTTTAGCTGCAAATTCTTTTCCACTTTTCACATCTCTTATGATCTCACTTTCAACTACAGGCTGGCCTATCCTGTTCATTGTCTCTTTAAACAATTCCCTGTCCTCACCTTTTTTTATGGACTCTATGGAAGTCCCTATTATATTTACATTGTATTTTTCAAGTATTCCACTCTCATGCAATTTCAATGCAAGGTTCAGAGCTGTCTGGCCTCCCATACTGGCCAAAAGGCTGTCAGGTCTTTCTCTGTCCATGATTTTTTCCACAAATTCCACCGTGAGAGGTTCTATATAAACCTTGTCCGCCACTTCCCGATCAGTCATTATAGTGGCAGGATTGCTGTTTACAAGTATCACCTCAACCCCCTCTTCTCTCAGGGATTCGCAGGCCTGGGTTCCTGAATAGTCAAATTCAGCCGCCTGCCCTATGATTATGGGACCGGATCCTATTACAAGTACTTTTTTAATATCTTTATTTAAAGGCATAATGCCGCTCCTTTCTACAATTCACAATGCACAGTTCACAATTATTGATGGATTTTCGGCCGGCGGCGAAAATCTTCATCAACTATTCATCTTTCACTTCTAACTGCCAATTGATTAAAGTGCATACTTCATAAACTCATCAAATATACAGCTGTTGTCTTCCGGTCCGGGACATGCTTCTGGATGGAACTGTATTGAAAATATCGGCAGTGACTTATGTCTCATTCCCTCTATAGTTCCGTCATTTAAACTTATATGGGTTACCTCCATGTCCTCAGGCAGTTTATTTACATAATATCCATGGTTCTGGGAAGTTATCCTGACTCTGCCCTCTGCAAGATCTTTTACAGGGTGATTGCACCCCCTGTGGCCGAATTTAAGTTTTGCCGTAGTTCCTCCAAGAGCCAGTGCCAAAAGCTGGTGTCCAAGACATATGCCTACAATTGGCTTCTTGCCTATGAGCTTTTTTATATTCTCTATTTCAAAATTCAAATCTGAAGGATCTCCAGGTCCATTCGATAAAAATATCAAATCCGGATCGATCTCAAGTACATCTTCCGCCCTGGCAGCTGCCGGGAATACCGTAACAGTACACTTCCGATCCAAAAATGCCTTTATCATGCTCTTTTTGATGCCAAAATCCAAAACCGCTATATTCTTTGCACCATTTCCCACTGTGTATTTATTTTCTGCAGTCACTTGAGATACAGCATTTTCATTGGAAAAGGATTCAATTGTGCTTTTTACAGTGGAAAAATCCAGGTTCTCCACGGTTATGATTCCCTTCATAGTACCCTTTGTCCTAAGTGATTTTGTAAGTGCCCTCGTGTCAATTCCTGAAAGTCCCGTCACTTTATTTATCTTAAGGTAGTCGTCAAGTTCCATTTCCGATTTAAAATTACTGGAGTAATGACATATCTCCCTTACAATAAGTCCCTTTACTTTTGGTGAAGTTGATTCCAGATCATTCAAGTCAACTCCATAATTTCCTATAAGAGGATAGGTCATCGTCACTATCTGTCCATAATAAGAAGGATCTGTCAATATCTCTTCATATCCTGTCATTCCAGTGTTAAATACCACCTCGCCTATGCTGTCCTTGAGATATCCAAAGGCTTCACCCTGAAATACACTTCCATTTTCCAGTATAAGTTTTGCTTTCATAAATTACCTCCTGTATTTTACAAGCAAAAATACACTCAACCAACTTTAAAAAATAAAAAGGCAATGAAAAAATTATCTATAAAATAATTTTTCTATTGCCAGAATTTCTAAAAATGTTCACTTTTTTAAACACATAAAAAAAGCTATCCAAAATAATACATTCCTTTCTGGCCTCACAGGACCAATTTAAAGTGCATTTTTTACTTAAAATTCTATTTTAATTAATTTTAATTAAAATATCAGCTTATGTCAAGTATCAAAAAATGTATTTTAAAATATATTTTGATATTTTACGCCAATGTTGACAAAATCACGGTAAAATAATATAATGAATTTTGAAAAATTAAATATGAATTTCTTCATATTTAATATTTATTTGAATTTAAAGGAATTTTTTTTATCATCAAAAAACTTTTGTAAAAGGCAAACTTATTGAAAAATAAGGACGCAAAGCTCTGAATCTAAGGCATTATGCTAAGATAGTCGGCTGCCAAAAGAGGATACATTTTTATAGTCCTCTTTTAAGGTATATCTTTAAGGGGATGATTAATAATGAAAAAATCAGTTCTTTTGCTAATGATAATATTTCTTATAGTATTTCAGGTATTTCCCGGTAGAGTTGAGGCGGGTCAAATTAAAAACAGTTCTAATAATTCGTATGGTTCTTATGGCGTTTTTATAGGTATGGATTCAGATAATATAGATAAATTACTTGATTATAAAGAAGTGGTTATAGATGCATCGTATTATACCAAGGATCAAATTGACTATCTTCATGAAAATGGAGTAAAAGTTTATAGTTATTTAAACATAGGTTCAATTGAAGATTTCAGATCCTATTACAACAAATTTAAAGATATGGCCCTTGGAAGCTACGATAATTGGCCTAATGAAAAGTGGGTAGATGTTTCAAATTCCAAATGGAAGAACTACGTGATGAATGTATTGGGAAAGAACTTAAAAGACAAGGGCATAGATGGATTTTTTCTTGACAATCTGGATGTTTACTCAGTGTACAAGAATGAAAAAATTTTCAAGGGAGTACTTGACATTATAAACGGATTAAATGCCAAATACAACCTTCCCATAATAGCCAACGGAGGTTATGATTTTTTTACATCAGCAATAGAAAAGAACTTATCTGTTAAAAAATTAGTATATGGAGTAAATACCGAATCAGTATATACCACTGTAGATTTTGACAACAACAAATTCTTAAAAAATTCAGCTAAAGAGAGAAATTATGCAGTAGAATATTTAAAGGATCTACAATCCAGAGGTATATCCATATATATAATAGAATATACTAAAAATTCATCGTTAAGCAAAATCATAAATAAGTATTACAATAATCTTGGATTTAAGTATTATATTTCAAAAAATTTAGATTTAAATTGATTTATTTCCCAGTTCCCAGTTCGCAGAAAGATCTCATAAATTAAAATGCCACGGTTTAACCGTGGCATTTTAATTTATGAGAGTTTAAAGTGCAAATATTAAATATCAAATTTTCATTATTTTATATTTCTTCTCTGCGACTTGCATTTTATTTATAGAATTTGTCTACCATGCGTGTAAATATACCGGTTTTTTCTCTATATATTACGGGCTGCGAGCAAAAGGTTATATAATCTATATCGTTCAGGAAATATGTCAAGTTATGCAGTGCCGCACAGAGAGAAATAAACGATGCTAAGAAGTATCCCAATCCATAATAACCATAGCCCAGTTTTACACTTATAATCGTAAACAGAAAGTTGGAAACCAGAAATATGCTCGTTATAACAAATGCTCCCTTTCTATTTTCAAAGTAAAGTCCGATAAGCACTATGATGAACATGGAGATAGAACAGTAGGCACCAAACGTTAAAATATCGAATATATCTATTGAAGTCTGTGTCAATCCTATAAATGGAAGAAAACAATTCCCTATTAATATACAGACAAAGGTAAAAAAGAATTGAACTTCCATAAGATGAAACATCTCCTGCCACAATACCAATACCATGCTTTTCCTTGCACGCACTATATCCCTTAAGTTTCCCCCGCAGGTTATCTGTGAATAATATTCCCTGTATCTGTCATAAAATGAAGTTTCCAGAGAAATGGCAAATATGACCATAGAAGGTAGAATTGTCAGCAGTGCGTAAAAAGTTGGCACATCATAGGAAGGTGCAAATATATAAGTACCTGCAACAATTTTACCCAGAGATCCAGACCAGAAAATAAAATTGTGTATATACATGGACAAGGTATAAAAAAAACATATAAAAAACAATATGGAATACTTGTCAAAATATTTTAGAAACTCAAAGTATTTTCTGTCACTGCTTTTAAAAAAGTTCTGTATACTCAGCATAAGTAAGGTTATTATTACGAATGTACCTACATCAAGGGAAGCTAACAATACTTCTATTGGATTCAACTTTGTAGACATTAGAATTACAATTCCCAGTACCACAGAAGTCACCAGGCCAAGGAAAAAGGTTTTTACGATTTTGAAATATTCCTTGATTGTACCCAAATATACTGTTTCCAGCCACATTATTATCAATTCCATAAAAAGAATGTACGTAATAAATTTTATTGAAAAATGGAGGGGAGATCTATAAAAAAATATTATTCCCGCAACTGCCCCAATAGTTATGCAGATAGATAAAACTCCATACAAGGATGGCATGATTTTATCATATTCTTTAGAATAAAGTTTGTCTGATATGTACCTGGTAACAAGCATTGAAAAGCCGCTTGTAATAATTTGTGAAAAAATAAAAGAATACAAAGTTGATGCCAAAAATAATTCCCTTTGACTAAAAGAAACATTCATCAAGGATACGATAAGCTGGAGAGATGCAATAGCTGCTATACACAAAACCTGTGGACCGGTTATCGCAACTGATGTATACAATATCGCCCTGAATTTAAACAATATGCTGTTGCTTTTGTATAATTTTTTCAATTCAAATCCTATTCCAGCCATTACTTCATCACTCCATATTTTTTGTAAATATTTTTATAGCTGTTGATTACATTTTCCATTGTATATTCATTGGAAACCCTTTTGAAGCCATTTTCACCCATCTGTTTTCTCAATTTTTCATCTTTACATAATTTTATTATGGCCTGTCCCATTTTGACATAATTCATCACCGGTACAACAATACCGGCACTTCCATAATTATCATCCGTTCCATATATCAGCTCACTGCAGCTCCCCACATTTGTGGTAACAAAAGGTTTTTTACATGCCATGCCCTCAAGCATTGCCAGAGGCTGTCCCTCACTAATACTGCTCAAGACCATTATATCGATTTTTCCCATATAATCTTTTACATCAACCCTCCCTGTAAAAAACAAGTTCGTTATTTTCAATTCCCGGGCCAGTTTCAAACACTCTTCATAATATTCTTCGTCCTCATCTGTAGGTCCTATGATATAAAAATTGCAGTTCTTTATTTCATAAGATACTATTAAAAAACTCTGAAGCATTGTTTTAACGTCTTTTATGGGAACTACCCTCAGTACTGAAGCTATATTTATACTGCCGCAGTTCTCATTTTTGCCTTCCGCAGGTAGCTTTGAAAATTCTTCTATATCTATGCCGTTTTTAATTATAGAAATTTTATTTTCAGGACAGCCCAGTTCCATTTCAATCTGTTTGTTCTTACCAAAAAGAGTTATAACCTTTGCGGCATAATTATAGGAGCATTTTGAAAGAGTGTAAAAAAATTCAATCCACATATCCTTCAAGTAACCCTTAACCCATTTGGATTTTATGATCTCCTCTTCCCTTTCCCTGGTGTATATACCATGCTCTGTAATTATAAAGGGTTTGTTGTATATTTTACTTGCCAAACCTCCCACCACCCCTGCATATCCCGTAGAGACACTGTGATATACATCGGCTTTTGGTATCTCACTGTTTATTATATAAAATAAAGGCAGAAGCATGGACCTGACAGCCCAAAAAAATTCTGTAAAAGGCAGTCCTGCATATTTTTTTTCGTAACAGCGCACAGTAATATTAAAAAAATCCCTGCTCATGAAAAAATCCGATATGCACTTCATACTTTCATCTCTAAAGAAATCATATAATTTGTAAAAATCCACATCCCCACCAATAACAAGGTTTTCTATATTATTTTTCTGTTCATCGGGCATATTGTAGTTACTTTTCATATAGCCCTGTTCCTTCAAAATATTGTCTAAAAACATTTCTTTTACTTCCACAACATTTTTACAGAGCTTATAGTTGAATTTTCCTCTAAATTTTTCTTCCGCACCAATACAATAGAGTACAAATTCATGTTCAGGCATTTTTTTTATAAGGATATGTACCCAGGTAGATACGCCGCCTGTAACATAAGGATAGCTGCCTTCACATATTAAACAAATTCTCAATTATAATCACCTACTTATTTTTAAAGAAAAACTGGCATTCTTTCCCGTAATCAAATAAACTCCGTTATCAATTTTACTAACAGTACAACCTCCGCTGGAATCAATTGTGTCACTGCTCCTCAATATAAATTTATCGCCGCTTTTAAAATTCTTACAATACACATTGATTAGATTTCCCTTATATTGTATAAAGGGTTCAACATCAAGATAATTTTTCATGATATCAGCTCCTTCTGAAGCTGTAGCAGGTTTCAGCCATTTAAAATTGGTATTTATATTTGACAGGAGTGAATTATAGTCTCTTAAAAGTTCCTTCCAGTCTCTTCCTTCACTTCTTTTTGAATCCAGAACATCATCCGGGTGAATAAAATGTGAAAATACTCCTAATGAGGTTATGCTATTATATTCATTCCATATGGTTTCATCATCATCATTATATCCGGAGGTTGTTCTCGGAAGTTCATAAATGCCGTCTTTTATCTCAAATTCCTGGGTGTAGCTATCAGGATAAGTATCATCACTGTACAATGAAGATATTACCTTTAAATCGGGCATTGCTTTTATTATGGATTCTCTTCCCTGGGGACTTAATATATTTGACGGCGGAACATATACTCTCAGTTTATAATCGCTAAATACAGACTTTGAATATCTAACTGCCTCCTCTATGGACGCTTCCATGTCGCTTATATTTTTCCAGGATTTATATCCCAGAGGCTGTTTGATATATCCTTCTGGTGCGAGGGATTGATGGTTGTATCCGTGAATTCCCATTTCTCCACCGCTTTTCAGCAGTTCATTTCCAAGCAGAACAAAATCTTTGTTGTTATTTTCCCGGCTTATAAAAGGTGGAACAGTTTTATTATTGTAATCTTCAATTATTGTACCTGTATATTTCAAATTATAGACTTTGGCCCCTTTCATTATAGCCGGAAGCCATATTTCTTTATAGAACCTGGCTGTGGTAACTCCATATTCTTTATAAATACCTTTGTCATATCCTGAAGGTATTGGAGAAGGGAAATCATCAATATAAGCAAGCTTAGTTCCCATTACGGGGTACATATAATTTGGAACTGATATGCTTATCAAGCCTGCAATAAGCCCCCTTTCCAATTTTTCCCCTAAAACATTCCCATTGAAGGCCACAACATTTCCTCTTCCAAAAACATTATGCCAGATAAGGGGAATATTCTCATCTGAAACTGCCAGTATACTGGTACTGCCATCTAAAGTCAATTTTAAGGATGAATTTGATACGATTTTTTCATTGATGTTAAGTCCTGTCCCTTTTATAAGCACATTTGACAACAATTTACACCCTTTGGAGTTAGAAAATCCCTGAATTTTTGAAATTCCAAGCATATCTGAAATTTTTGTCAATGCATCTCCCGTTAAAGGTCTTTCTGCAACTAAAAGGCTGCCTCCATTTTTAACATAATCGGTAATTAAGGACATATCCCTGCATTTATCCAAACTTTCAAATGCAAAAATTACTGCCTTGTTTGAACTGTCCAAAGTCTTCACATCTTTTACATCTTCAGCAGCCGGATCTTTTTTCATATACTGCAGCGTCTTAACAATGTTATCTTTGAGAGCCTTGCTGCCGTTTTCCGCATTATCATATATAACAAGAAATTTTTCCCTGTGGAGATCCGCCGGAATCTTAGATGAGCTGTATTTTGGAGTGCCAGATAAAGCTGTGTTATTTTCAAAAAATTTCAGGGTATAATTGGAGCGTAAAAATTGGACAAACATAGCAAATGTCAATACTATAACAATCAGTATTATAATGTTTTTCCTAGGATTCATCTAATTCACCCGCTATCCAAAATCTAACTATATTCAAAGTTTTATTGCTAAACTGCAGGCTGGATTGTTTAAGTTTATCCAGCACTCTTTTGAAATTGCGGAAATCCTTGAGCACATAATATAGTTTCATCTGCATTACATATGCCTCATCACTGTCACTATGAGCCTCATAAAATTTAATACAGTATTCTTTTGCAGAAGTGTAGTTTCCAAGCTCCATATCACAATTTATTTTATCGACAAAATATTTTTCTTCCAGATCATACATTTCCAGCAGTTCTTCCAATCTTTTTGAATACAGATATTTGTATTTCTTCAAAGACTTTTTATCCAGAAGTCCGCTTTTTATATATTCTTTAACTATATTTATATAAGAAATAAGGGTATCCACGTTTTTTTTATCATTTTCATATTCTACCGATACTTTCTGAATTGTATTTATAAAATAATTTCTAAATTCAGTAATAGCAACAGCAGCATAGTGTGAAACCTCCGTATCGCTGTTTTCAAGTGCCTTTTTCAATATAGGTATGTTTTCCGTAGAATTCTTTTTAATAACATCAATCAACAATTTTCTCTTGATTTTGCTGTCGTTCAAAATAAGGGCCTCCCTCACAGGTATCACATTCATTTCATCTGCCATAGTTCCTGCTCTGACTACATTATAAGGTATGTTTTCCCTTATATATCTGCTATAATTTGAAATTACACCCTCAGAATCAGATTTAAATCTTTTAAATATTGAAATAAAGATGAAATATGCAATGCCGAAAACAGGTATTAAAAGTACAATTAAAAATTCATAAATGCGCTTGTCCCTATAATTTTCAGCATTGATAATGTAAAACAAAATACATATTAAAACATGAACTGCAAAAAATTTATACATTATACTTGATTTCCTCCACCAAATTAGTCTTTATACCATTTAGGGAAAGCCTCTCCACTGCACTTTCAGCCTTAACCTTATCCGTATTGGACAAAATTATATATATACAATTGTCCTCCAGCATACCTATCAAATCATCATCTCTTATACAGGTAGCTGATTTGTAAAAAATTTGCTGATGTGAATAGTCATCATTTACAACTTTTGCAAGGACAAAATCTATACCTGATATTTTCTTATTTCTAATTTTATTATTCAGTATTTTTCTGAATTCTTTTTCCACTAATATTTCAGTACCCGGTATATATTTATCAGACAGTGTCACTTCATCATATTTATAAGCCTTTGCTATAGAATTTGATATCAAGTCTACAAGAACTCTAAATAAATTTTCATAATAAAGGGTCAAGTTTTCAAATTCAAATTCATATATGGAAATCAACGCTATGGTTTCACCCTTATTTATTACCGGTGCAACCATCATGGGAAGTTTATCCTCTAATTCCCTGTTTACAAAAACTGTCTTGTCCTCCATTATTTTTCTAGTTACTGATTGTGAAAGCTGATTCATATCAATAGAATAAGGCAGGCTGAAATCATCACCAGATGATTTGGATCTTAACCTTAGATATTTTTTATCCCTGCTTAAAGAATATATTGAAACTTTAGAAGTTTTTAGAAGCTTTTCTACAATTTTAATGGCACAGTCATATATTTCATCGACCTCAAAACTGTCCAGTTCCCTAATTGCATTATAGATGCTCACAAAGCTATTTTCCGAATTGACAACCTGATTTTCCAGCTCTTCCTTTATATTTCTGGTCTCATTATAAATCAGTCCCAGAAAATTGTATTTGTCTTTCATACTGTTCAATTTCAATTTATTCAGGAACAGATTCCTTCTATTTACATCCGAAACATATCCCGAAATAATCCCAACAATTATATAACCTGCCATGTGGAATATAATATTGGGATCATATAATATCGCTACCATGTTGTTTCCTGAACCCAACAATAAATATACATATAATGCCAG
The DNA here is from genome assembly GCF_042436595.1 of Clostridium sp. MT-14. Lineage (NCBI taxonomy): Bacteria > Bacillati > Bacillota > Clostridia > Eubacteriales > Clostridiaceae > Clostridium > Clostridium sp. MT-14. Next base: position 1,378 of record NZ_JBHMIY010000023.1, on the reverse strand, counting down.
AGAAAATATTACTGCGATAATAGACTGTTTCATTCCGTATACAGCTGATAGAACTATTATATATATGTAGGAGATATCTATAAAGTTAGATGAAGACAGGTCGTTGTTTCTAAAAACATAGGAGTTCAAAAATATAACAATTAGTATTCCTAACAGGTTTTCAACATATGGAATATACTTAAATAATGCCGACTTCTTTGACTTTTTATTAATCTCTGTACCATCTTTGTTTAAATCAATGTCCCTATAATATTTTTCATACCAACTATAAGTTTTTTCAACTCCAGCTTTAAAGGAATACTTAGGCTCCCACTTTAAAATCTTCTTCACTTTTGTATTGTCCAGTCTGGAATTCCTTATATCGCCGGAACGGCTTTCATTGTGAGTAACTTTTTTTATTGTACGAAATCCCTTTAAAATATCCACCAATTCATTTAAAGTATGCTGGGTATTTGTCGAAAGGTTCAGCACACCAACATAGTCATTTTTAACAGCTTTATAGATACCATCCACTACATCTTCCACATATATGAAATCTCTTGTCTGTTCCCCGTCGCCAAATATAGTAAGTTCCTGATTTTTCATCATTTTGTTCATAAATATGGACATTACGCCGCTTTCCCCTTTTAAGCCCTGTCTCGGTCCATATACGTTTGAAAATCTAAAACACATTGTTTTAAGTCCATAAATTTCATGCCACTTTTCACAATAAAATTCACCTACATATTTGCTCATGCCATAGGGTGATATAGGTTTTATCGGTGCATCCTCCTTAATTGGAATTTTGTCCGTGTTCCCATATACAGCTGCAGAAGACGCAAATACAAATCTTTTAACTCCATATTTTTGTGAAAGATCAAGCATATTTGTAATGCCTAATAGATTTGATTTCGAGTCCAGAAAAGGTGATTCAATGGAGGTTTTAACGTCTACCTGTGCAGAAAGGTTTATAACTGCATCGAACTTGTTTGACTTAAATATTTCTTCACAACTTTTACTTTCAATATCCAAATTGTAGAATTTATGAGGGACTTGCACATTTTTAATATTTCCAGTAGAAAGGTTGTCTATTATGTATATTTTATGACCTTCCTTGTAAAACCTATCTGCTGCATGAGACCCTATAAATCCACAGCCACCCGTAATTAATACTTTCATAAATTCCTCCCTTATCTCAAAAAATACTACATAAAACCAATACATTTCATCTTATTTTATTACTATTAATAAAATTTTGCAATATTATAGCAGAATTTGTCCTACTTTAAGATTTTGTTAAAAATTCACTAAAAGTTTCAATTAAGGTTTCAATTACATGATAAAGATTGGCACAGGGTGCATTTAAATAATTCGAATTTAAATATACCATGATATTAGG
>NZ_JBHMIY010000022.1:0-71631 GCF_042436595.1 Clostridium sp. MT-14 | reverse complement strand
AAAGTACGCCCTAAAGCAGTCTTCCGCTCTAGGGCTAAATTTATTAAGCTGGCTGTGCTGGAGCCGTATTAGTTGCCTCTTGCACAGGAGCCACAATACTCTGCATATCAGCAACCTTCTTTTTCAATTCCCCGTTTTCCTGCTGCAGCTGACTTTTTTCACTCTGGAGCTGTGAATTTTGAGTTTGAAGCTGCGATATTTGAGTTTGAGCCGCCGTCTGCCCAGCTGACTTTTTCTCTTCTGGACTTTTGAGTTCATATACTTTACTCTCTATCGCCCCGGAAACTATGGTTTTTACATTGTCATCCACTTCTATACCCAACTTTTGAAGTACACTATATACATAATCTTCAGCACTCTTTTTCCTCTGGTCCGCTGGAAGCTGTGAAGATATATTGAGCTGCTGAGCTTGCCCTACACCTATCTCCGCATAGTGTTCTATCATACTCAAAATATTCAGAAACTTGTTGCCCGGTACTATAGCTTTTGCAGCATCAGTATATTTTTTAACCTCCTGCAGACCGTTGTCAACCTTTTGTAATATTTCTCCTGTGTCAATGCCCTTCCTCTTTAAAGCTGGCAGGAGCACCAATACTGCAGCTCCCACTCCAATGGCCAGCCCTATAACAATAAATAATATAGTTAAACCTGACATTTTTATTTGCCTCCATTTTTTATAAAATTTAAAACAGCCTGNAATACTGCAGCTCCCACTCCAATGGCCAGCCCTATAACAATAAATAATATAGTTAAACCTGACATTTTTATTTGCCTCCATTTTTTATAAAATTTAAAACAGCCTGTGCTGTTTCATATCTATCCGTACCGCTGATAAGTTCTGTTAAATAGCTTGTATACTGCTCTTTCTTCCCACCAACAGCATAAACATTCTTCACTTGAGAATAATCAAATTTTCTGGCATTGGAAATCGTAGGACAATTTAAAAAATCAGCCAGCAATTCCGCGGAATGCATATCAGCACCGTAGTTATATATCACAATAGCATCCATTTTCTTCTTACCTCCTTTTACAAGATTATAGAAATCCTCCGCCATATAATTAAGGTCCACACATCCGGACACACCTGATATTTGCCCCTTGTCCGTATACTGCCATATGGCATATTTGCTCCACAACGTAAAACCTGGAGAGTTCACTCCATAATGGGCAACCCAAAGAGGATACTTTGTTATTTTGGAATTTAAATGTTCCTTTATATAGCTTGGATTACAATAAATCACCGCCGGCGCTATAGAAGATATGGCATCCAGAAATGCCAGGCAGGCATCCGTCATGTCCCCGCTGCACTGTTGCTCGAAGTCCAGCACAACAAAATCAGGCTCCGCACCTGCCGCAATCTGTTTAAAAAAATTGGCTTCCTGGATGGCCTTTTCCTTAGTTGCAAATCTTCCAAAAGCATAAGCCCCGGTAACAAGTCCCAGGGCTTTGGCTCTTCTAATATTGTCATTATAAAATTTATCTACAAAGGTACTCCCCTCGGTGGCCTTTGCGATTACAAAGGAATTACCGGCATTTTTAATTAAGCCCATATTTATAGGGCCATTTAAATTACTTATGTCTACACCTTTAATCAATTTGATTACCTCCTTACTTTATTTTTTTAGTTGTTCCAATGTATTCTCTAACTTTCTAGGTATTGGAACACCTAACTTAACCGCATTTTCCAATATACTTATTCCCTCTATGGCCACATAAAAATATATAACCATAGTTCTAAATGTCCAACATTGTCCAAGTAGCCTGTCTAAAAGTACGGCCAGTATTAAAATTAAAAGTATTGTAAATTTTTTCTTAAGCCCCTTAAAGCCCCTGGAACTATTTAGATCTTTTTCTTTCCACCCGCACATAAGCCCCGTAGCATAATCCAGGACCATACAGGACACCAATACCTTTAACCCTACTTCCCACCCTCCGAAGCACCATGTAAACAATGCCCCTATTGTAGAGCCCGTAAACCCTATGGCCACTAATTTTCCTGTAAACTCCTTAAAATAGCTTATAAGATATTCCATTTCTAGCCTCCTGTTTAAGTATTTAAGGTAAAAAATAAAAAAGCTATCTCTAGCTCTTCGGTACCATCATCCTAACCTCAAATTGATTATCCAAGCTATTAATCAACTTATTTCCACCTTCATCTGGAGTAAGTAGTGCTAATTTCAAGTCATCTACTCCATAATCATTGAACCATTCCTCTTTTTGAGTGTTATCTGTTGGTATGCCTAATTCTGTTAATGCATTATCCTTTAATGAATAATATTCATTATTTTGCATTATTAAGTACTTATTGGGAGATTTTTCAAACCATAGTTTAGGATACTCTCCATCTTTTAATATCCACACTTTAGTAACACCATCATCTAATACCTCAGTATCCCATCCTACAAAACTTGAAGGAGTTTTCATTTGTGCTGTTGTTAATCCAGTTCCTGCTGCTGATGTAGCTTGCCCAGATGTCTCTTTGTCCCAATATGAATTTGCTATTAAAGTAAATATACCTTTACCACTTATTCCTCCTGTGTAACTGCTACCACTTATATGACAAATGGAATATGAATTAATTAAAATGCATCGACTTCCATTATATCCTCCTATTAATCCACCTACGTAATTGTTTCCATTTATATTACCTGTAGAATATGAATTAATTATAGTTGTATCTATAGCACTGCCAAATAAAGCACCAACACCATCTCTGCCGATTACATTAATATCTTGTAGTCCTATATTTTTAACAGTTGCTCCTTGTCCAAATCCCAATAATCCAAGATAAACACTATTAGGATGATTTGTATATAAATTTTTTATTATATGACCATAACCGTCTAGACTTCCCCCAAAATTTCCCGAAAAATTAAGCCAACCAGTTCCAGTATTATATGGAGATATATTTAAATCTATATCTTTAATTAATTTATACGCTTTAGTTAAATTATTTCTTATAGCATTTAAATCATCAGCATCTTCTATTAAATATGGATTAGAGGATGTTCCATCTCCACCTGCAAAATTTCCATTCGACATTTTTTCACTTCCTTTATACAAAATAAACAGAGCCTATCTTCATTCTATTTGTAATTTTTTAGTAATTAATTTTAACATCTCCACTAAATTTTAAAGACACTTGTAATTGAGTATTGCTAGCATAAATAACATCATAATCAGTTTCTTTAGCTTGTATCCATTTGCCCTGTCCATCATACTGTAAATCCAAATTATCTACATTTTCTACATCTGAAATATTATCCATAGATAGTAAATAAGCGAACCTTATTTTTTTATTTGCATTTAATAAATTCCAGTAGGTAGAATTAATAGCATTGAAAGTACTTATATCAATTCCTTTTACTTTAATATCTTCTACCGTTAAATTTACATCTTCCCAGTGATCTGTATTAAATGTTTTCCATGTTGCTCCACTATCTGCACTGCACACTATTCTTAAATTATTTCCTGTACCTGTAAGTTTGAAATAGTCTATATTTTGAACGTAGCTTAAATCTTTATCACCACTTGCAATTAATAATCTATCTGGTGGAATTGCTGTTAAATTAATTATTTCATTATCTCCATCTTCACTTTGCTGTATATCACTTATATCTTTGAAAATACTTTGATCTATTTGACAAGAATATTCTTTATTATCAGTTCCAATATCCCCTTCATAAGCCATTTGATAATCATATCCCATTTTAAGATGTGCGGTATCATCAAAAGCAATCATATCATCAGGTTCAAAATCACTAGATTCAGCGTTACTAAATGAATTTAGAGTCTTTATAATGTCTTGATCTCCCTGCTGAAATTGCAATACATTAACTCTAGGAACTTTGAAATCTACTGTATTGATTGGGATATCTACTATATACGGAGAATCAGTACTTCCTACTACTCCCATTTTACTTACTTGCTTTAAGCTTAGTCCTGCTGCTCCTCCTGTGTTTTGAAGATCTACAGTAGTAAATTTTTGTTGATCTGCTGAATAGATGACTATTTGTTTATCCTCTTTATTCACTACATTTACGTCATCCAAGCTTTCAAATCGGGTTACTCTGTGAGATATTATCTCATCCAATATGTGTTGTCCTGTCCATCCTGTAGAACTATTTGTTACACTATCATCTAAAACTGCATCTTTATTTAGAGTTACACTAAAAAATTCACTCATATACTTCACCTACTCATTTATAACAAGTTGAAAATCTCTTACCGAAAAATTATGATTGTCAGCATTTTTAGTTATTTTTACAAATATGTCTTTGCTCTGCCCTTGCGGCAAGTCAAAAGTTATAGTATCGGAATAAGTTTCACCATCCAAACTCAACTGAATCAAGTCATTACTGGCAGTTTCTATCCCAATATTCAATCCTGTATAGTCTGCAGTATCCATGTTTTTAATCGTTATGCTTTCATCCAAATCTTTTAATATTCCAGGGTTTGTATTGGTAACAACTAATCCGTTATAGACTATTTCAAGTTCATACTGACTGAATACATATACATCACCATATTTTAAATCTATTAGTTCGGATCTGTATAGCTGATTTCCATCTGCATCTTTAAAAATAAAATATCCACTCATATTAGAGTCTAGAAATACTTTACACTCCATATTGCTATCAAAGACTCTGGTTTTGAGTAAATTGTCATTTTCATCATACAGTTCACAAATAGTATTTTCAGGGAAGTTCTGTAGTGTAACATAGGGGCTTGCATAAACTTTGTAATTGTCCAATACAAAATCTTCACCACTATATTTTTCAAATCCCTGGTGAAGTATTTCCTCTGCAAAATTCATTCCACCTATATTGGTATAATTAGCCCCATCATCACTTACATAAGCCTGGATATAATTATCCTGTTTTAATATTTTCCAGAACCTATGCTGTTCATCCTGTTTTTTATCCTTAATACCAAAGGCATATTTTTCATTGTCAAAATACAGCGCCGCATAATCATCCTGCTTCATTAAATCAAAGTTTTCTTTTTCTACTTCCAATACAAATTCAGCATAATTAAAATTTCTCTCAATCTTGCTATTGCTAATTAGTTTCACTTTTCCAGTAGAAATATCTCTCGTTACATTTGCACTTCCAGCAAAATCACTAAAAGAAGAGGTCAAGAAAAAATTCTCAACCTCCAGCAATCCATCTTTAACTTTTATAAGCTTCATATACTCACATCCTATACATTAGGCTGCATCATGTAATCATATGGTACGAATTCAACGACTTGAACGTCAGCTGTTCCAGTACCTTGTGCTATCAATAGTTTGGCCTGTTCAAGTGCATCCTGATAGCAATTAGTCGAATAGGCTTTTATAGGGTCTCCAGTATCATCCGTTGTCCCTCCGTAATTCAATTGGACTAAATTTTTGCCTTGGATAACTCCCCATTCTTTCTGCCTTGGTTTTTTAAAATCTATTGTACTAGGAATTGTTGCCACTTTCATCATCTCCTAAAATATTTTTCTTCTCTATATTCTGAGTCTCTATATAGTAATATCTTTTACCTTTCGTCTTATCTAAATCTTTCATCAGATCACCGTTTTGAGCAATTCTATTAAAGTTTCTTTCTATATCCATAGCCTTTGGATTTCTCCAAATTGGAACTAAATTAAATTCATGATTTTTTAAATAATCTATGAGATTTGCTATAAGTATACCTATAGCTTGCAATCCATTATCCAGATTCAAAAAGTATACTTTCTCTGCTTCCCATCTTATCCATCTATAAGCCCTGTAGTAATCTACATTAGGATTTGAAGTATTTAAATTATACCAATCATAGATAAGTTCCATAATAAACTGCATTGATTCTTTGCCAGTGCAGCATAGCCATCCTTGTACATTATCATGCCATATCATTACTAGGATATTTACAATATCCAACATTATTTCTATACTTACAGCATAAGCAGGAATATTCCAATCTATACCCCAGGTATTTCCCCAACCTATAGGATGGTTGGTAAATCTCAAATATTCATAATCTAGATTGTTTAATATGTCTTGATTATAGCTAAAATCTTTACTAGGAATAACTAAATTGTCTCTTGGATCTGTAGGATCCAGCCACCACCATCTTTTTGTAATCTCTATAAATTTGTTATAGTTGGCCTCTTTATACAAATCCTTACTAAGGCTACCTAAGTTATAGCTTTTATTTTTAAATATGTTAAGTATAGAAGCATTTAATAATGCTTCTTCCGCTTGCTTATAAATATTAGTAAAGCTCCTATAATTCAGATATTTGTTAAATATTTTATTCGTATTGGTAACAATCTCTCTCTTTAAACTAAAATTTTTATTATAGTAAATATTTTTGTCTATTTTCCTCCTAAGAACTTTATAAAATCTGTTTTCAAACATATAATCAAAAATAATCCTAGCCAAGCTATAATGATTGAATTTAAAAGTTTCTCTATAACTATACTTATATGCAAATATTTTTTCTATACATTTGTAAATATTTAAACTGGCTATTCTATATGCTGTTTTACTTATAGCCTTCTTATTAATTTCCTTTGATGTAAGTTTGTTTACTATTTTGTCACTGGAATTTTCAATTATATTCTTCAAATATGCCCTCTCAATATAATGAATCACAGAAATTTCATTAATATTTATGAGTTTTTTTGGCAAAAGCTGTTTTGCTACTATACTTTTAAAAGTTTGTTTTTCATCAATCCTTTCAATAAAGATTTTGTGGGATAAATTCACTTGAATATTTTCTCTATCCAAAATCACTTCCATATTTCTTTTGTAAAATTCATTTTGCCATTCTCTTGTAATCTCCACATCTTTCTCTATACTTATAATTATGTTTTGCAGTCTTTGCAAATTTTTATATTTACCAATATACAAATTATAGTTAGTACTGTTTCCTACTTCTTTACTTGTTTGTATATTTATTAAAAGATTATGTTTTTCCAATTCCAATTCATTACTTTTGATAAAATTCAAATAGCCCCTCTCTAAATAATATGCTAATTTTATATCTAATAAAATATTACATCTTTCTAGTTCGATATTATTAGTTTTAACTAGGCCTGGCAATATTGATTTAAGACATAAAATTCTATTTTTGTTTACATCCCTATGCCCTATTCTTAATTCTTTCAGAGATTCCTTTATGAATTCATAAGATGATTTATGCAAAGTTTTCTTGCTATTTTTATATAAAACATGCCTGGAGCCAGAAAGTGTCTTTGAAGACTCTTTCTCAATTTCATTTAGTTTCTCCCTTACAAGCCATCTTTGATTAGCTTTTATGATTTGTCCTGAAGTATCATATTTAAATTCAGTAGAATAAATATTCCCTGCATATTTAAAGCCACACAAGGGAATTATATGCAAGGTCATTTAACCACTTCCTATTCAGTAGCCTTATAGCACCTAATGGCAACGCAGTAATTTATATTTGCACTATTATTCAGGAAATTAAACGGTGCTGTTACTTTAAACTTTTTGTAATTCTCTTCGCTATCAGTATCCTTCATATACACTAATTTGTCCCCATCATATATACTTGAGGAATCACCTGCCAACACATTAATCATCTTTCCTCTTTCCATATCAACAGGATGAACCAAAGTAATATCCGAGAATTGATGCTTTTTATGATCCCACCTACTTCCCTCTGCATTGCATTTATCCATAAATGGATTAGTTGTATAGAAAGCTGGATAATGTGGCTGATAAGGCATACCTATTTTATTTGCAATCATACATACATCTGTCACTCCTGTGGCAGTTCTTTCACCATATGGATTGCTGTAGTTTGGCTCAATATCACTGGATGTCGTTATCCCAAAATTATATTCATCATCTGTGTATGCGCTATCTTCTACAGGTTTTAGTGCTCCGATATAGCAATAACTAGTCAAATAATTTTCATAGGGCGCTACATCTGCCGAAGGATCTCCTCTAAGTACAAGATTTATGCTATCTTTAGTAACATTTAACCAATATTGTACTGGTAAAAAATCTTTTATTTCAGGTTGCAGATTTCTATACCATGCCAGCCTGCAATTATACTTTTCCTGTATATCAGAAGATACATTTATATTGTCACCTGCTTGGTTAAGTTCCTTTGCTATCTGTAGCCTTATATTATTTAATGCCTGCCCACTTGTCATGGCACTTACATAGTCACTGTAGCCTCCTGTATCACCTGCCATCATCTCTAGGACTTGTGCATCTGTTCTATGTCCTGTGCCTCCTCCTCCAATAGAATACGTGTGTAAGCTTTTAAAATTTACTATAGCTTGTTTTTCTTTAGTGGTTAATTTCCTTGCCACCCTGTCAATTTTTACATAAAAAGATTTTCCGTATGACGTAGTAGCTTTTATTATACATGTGTCATTCTGACTGGAAGATGTAAAAACCGTCTGTACTTTATCTGTAGTGCTGCCATCTGTAATTAAATTTATTGTGGTTCCTTCTGATGTACTACCAATTTTATCTATGCTATCCGGTACTACCAAATCCCACTTATAAATTCCAGCGTTTTGGGTTATTTCCGTAACAAGTGTTTTAACTAAATTCTTCACGCTGGTGTTGCCTTCAACGTAGTAAAAATCTTCTGTCACTGCCATCTAATTACCTCCTATTCTCTAAATAAATCTTTTCTGATAAACATATCTGTTATTTTCTTGGTTTTTAAATCTATACTGCATACTCCATATCCAAGAGAACTATCATTAACAACTTTTATATTATATTCTTTGAGAAGTATTACACCATAGAGTCTTTTTTCATATATCTTGATATTTACAGGATCCTTCAGTGACTCTCCGTTAAAATCATGAACATATATCTCCAAAGTTTTATCGTAATGCCCTTTAACTGATATTATTTCGGGATCATTGTTTGTCATATGCTCTACATAGTCCCAGTTTAAATAAAAACCATCATATGATTTGTTTCTATATGACACATGCATATCTCCTATAATCCCATGAAGGTCCACATCACAAGGTGAATTTTCTTCCCACTGCATACGAATCGCTATATCCCAATCGTTTGGTATATCATTTATATCAGGATTTTCGGGAGCTCCTGGATCTATCGTAGTTTCTTTTCCTTCCAGATATTCTAAGTCAATTAAAGTTTGCCTGCTGTTACCGCTATTATTATGCAAAATAAAAGAAACAGGCGTATTGGCATTTACTTTGTAAAAGGTATTAAAGTATTTATGTTCCCCTATTTCCTTCGTAGTTGCACTATCTATTATTTTATTTTTATCTATAACTAGGCTATATCTATCATCCTTTTTCCATCCCGTCTGGTTTAAATGCAGACCAGTGAGAAAAACATCCTTGTCAAAAACAAAATCTTTCTTATAATCACTTATTATTGCCGGTATATCCAATAAAGCTCCATGAACTTTCTGAACGCCTGTATATTCTCCTAATATGAATTGTTCTATCTTATTTTTAAGGCCCTTATACTTCTCATCCGGCAACAAATCCTCTATTTGACTTAACAAAGATTCTACATTCCCAGTATCCAATTGAGGATATTTGTCTTTCATTGCATCATCTATAAGTTCAAGCAAATCTTTCTTCAGTTGGCCTGTCAATTCATCAAAATTTATAATGTACTTTGGTAGGCTCACTTTATGCATCCTCCAGTATATTAAAATCTACCCACAACACCTTAGACGATCCGCTTATATTATTAAATATAAAATCTATCTTCTGCCCTGCAGTTACCGGGTAGAATACATTAAAGAATTTATTTTCTCCATACTCTTTAGTTCGTACACCAGTAAATAAAGTATCCTCTCCAACTTTTAAATCCCAAGTATCCTGGAAATTCCATGCTGATTGAGAAGTGGTTATTCCAGTTATTCTTCCATTAGCAGGTATAGTAAGTTCTATTGTATAGGCTCCGGTACTTGCTGGTATCTGGAGCATCTCCCCATATATTTTCTGCGTACCACTTATACCTAAGTTTCCAGCCAATCCATCTAATTTAACTCCAAAAGCGTTTAATGCTTCTATCAGATCTGCATAATTCACGCCTTGAATTTTATCTCTTATTTGCGTAAGTAAATCTTCTATATTGGATGTAGGAACTGTTATGCTCCCGATATCAACATTAACTCCATTTTGTAAATAATCTTTTATTGCATCTACTAATTCATCAAAATTTATAACATAACTTGGTAGGCTCAATTAAATCACCACCTAAACATAATCTATATTATCAACCAGATCGTTTGAATCCTTATTAATTTGTATTGTCTTTGTGCTGCCATCAGGATAAGTTGTTTTAATCCTATATACTTTTCCTGATGAATCCCTAATAAGTTCTTCTGACCACTCTTCTGAACCAGTTCCATATATACATTTAACTACTTTCTTCGTATTAGAATCTCTTACAAGCTGTACAGGATATTCAACAAGTTCATCCGTATAGGGCTGTTCCCCCGTATCAATAGAAATCCTATTACCTACATTTCTTTTCCTAAGCTCCTGATTTAATATATACACAACCGGATCCCTAAAATTCTTAAATCCCATGCCTGACATTTTAGCTTGCCTCCTTTATTAGTCCGGAAGCAAGTAACTTAGGCAACTCATATATTTTTGTTTTATCTCTCATGCCTTGAAGCTGTAATATGTTTGTATACCCATTATCAGCATTGACTTCCGTATCTATTCCAACTACTAAATAATATCCTGGATCTGCATTGTCTCTTAATAATTTTACTATATGGCCTATATCAATGTCCCTATTTCCAGCCGTGGGAAGTATAGTTAAAGGTGTACTGTTCCTCCAGTATTCTAGGAACTGCCATCCTGCTACAGCTTTCCTTTTTTCCTGTGTATTTGCAAGTGGATTATCTATTATGTCATACCATCTTTCATCATTCAAATATTCAGTCATGGTTGGATCTTCAAATTTATCAAATGCAGTATAGTCTTTATTTTCAATTTTCACAGGGCAAGTTATTTTAAGCACGTTTTTCATTAAAGATGCATCCCTTCCAGCATTATCAGAAGAATTATTACTAGAATCCCTGTATGTCCAGTCAAAATGGTTTGAATCTCCACCACCCTCAATATATGAAGGATATTGATCTTCTAAATAAATGGTACCACTTTTACCACACCTGATAGATGCATGCATTGTTTCTATAAAATTCTGTATAACATCCATAAAAACAGTGCCATCAGATATAGTTAAGTTTGAAATACTGTAGTTGGTACCACCTGAACGGTGGAAGCTCAGCCCTACTCTACTTATCAAATTCGCAATGACATCTGCTGCAGTAGTCGCTCCATATTTTATCTCTCCATCACATACATTCAAGAGCCTATAGAACATATCATGGCATGTTAAGGTTATAGTTTTATCCTCTTCATTGTATTCATATTTTTTAATGACTCCTGAAAACTGGCATACAGTATCAAACCATATTTCTATTCTTGCATAATTATCTATGATTCCTGAAGTGCCTCCCTGAAACGCAGCTAGAGGCAGCTTTTCATACTCCATAATTATAGTAGCTTCAGCAACTTGTGTATCTCTAGCTCTGTTTATCCTTATACTTACAAGACTGTTTCTGACTATAATTTTATTCGCATCCTCAGTACCGTAATTTACATAGCCCATCTTTTTATATATCTCTACTCTAAAATCCATCATCATCACTTACCCATCCAGAAACATCATGATTACACAAAAGCTCTGTAGATATATAATATATGTCCCCTTCAATAGGAGTATCAGGATCAAATTTCTCCTGGATATAACCTTTGTAGGTAACTCCAAACTCATTTATAAGTGTAAATCTCTCTGTGTGCCTGCTTAAAAAGGTTAAATATTTTTGTGTATTGGCCTGTGTTTCTGCATCTGTATTCCCTTTGATTTGAAATGCTGCAGTAAATTCAATTATGCAATCAGACTTCACATTCTCCTGGAATTGAGTATAACCAGAAATAGTCCTTATACCCTTCCTGAAATAAGATGGACGGGGTGGTTTATAGTTTGTTATAATAGCGCCCGTATCTGTGCCATCTGAATATAAAAATTGTATATTAAATCCTTCAAGTCTTGGTATATCCAAACTGAACCACCTCCTAGTCTCTTATAACATCATTCATAAAGAAATCCACCAATCCATTTTTCAGCGAACTCTTTGCCATGGATTTTACTTCATCTGTAAGCTTTGCAGTCCCTTTTTCTCCAGTATCGGCTACAGTTACATATAGATTTATTTTTGGATCAAAATTAAGGAGCTTAGTTCCAAGATTGCCTAATCTATCTTTATTACCACTTTCATAGGCTCCGCTTAATGCAATATCATCTAAATTAGGGTTAGCCTTGCCTACTCCCAATATTTTTTCAGAGAATTTAGTTACTTGTTGCCCTAATTTACTTTCCATAGAAGCCATACCGTTTATAAGCCCTTGACCAGTAAATGCTCCATATTCAAACATAACAGTCGAAGGAGAGTGTATTCCCAGTGCTCCTTTTATGCCATCTTTTATGATTGAAGCTACAGAACCAACCATATCTTTTAGTTTTCCTAATACACTTCCTATGCCTCCTATTAACCCCTCTACAATAAATTTACCTATATTGTAAAAAGCTATGCCTAACCCACCTAATATTATCTTGTAGCCTTCTATTTCCACGTGTAAAAACTTGCCAAAAAGTTCAAATGCCTTTTTCCACAGGCTAACACTAGAATTTATTGTAGAATTCAATATTTTATAGGTTTGTATAAGCTTAAGAAGCACCGAGTTATATTCTAATGCATCTTTAGTTAATGTTTTCCAGCATTTATGTGCTTTAGTAAAGAAGGTATCTGATAATGAAATAAGTTCCTTATATTTCCTTGAAATAACGTATAATACACTTAAATAACCTTGTTCAACCATACTTGCTGCATTCCATTGAAGCCATATCTTGTGCCATACATATTCTGCCGTAGGTAATAAATCATTACGATAAGCATCTCTAATATAACGTATCCATGATTCATGGTCTATCATTGGTCTAAATAATTTGTTCCAAGCATTTAATGTTCTTACACTAAAATTATCAACTTGAGCACTCAAATTCTTATATGCCTGTGCTGTTCTAGATAAATTAGTATTATAAGCAACCGCATTTAATGCACCTGTAATTTGATTTTGTTCTTTAATCAATGCTTGCATTTGTCCTAGTTGAACTTTATTTGCACTGGACCAATTCTTAAAAAGATTTGCTTGAGCTGATTCTATGCTATTAATTGCTGTCAATTCTTCTTTTTGTGAATTTTTCAATCCATTTATGGCATTGATAGTATCTTTACTATAAACATTTGATTTGCTGTTTTCAGGTATTGGTATTTTATAATTTTTAAGTCCTTCATTTATTGAATCAGTATATGATTTAATAAACTCCTGACCTGACTTCTTCCCCAATTCAATAAAATCTAATTTATTATTTGGTTGAAGGTTGGGCTTTAACTCCGGGCTCTCTGGCATTGAGTTTTTCTCTTGTATATTAGCTTCATCAGCTAAAGCCTTTGTTTGCTCACTAACATCATCCATCTTGTTTTGCATTCCATTTATTAAGCCCTGTCCTATATTTTCTCCATAATCAGCAAATACTTTGGAAGGTGAGTGTATGCCTAGTACCTTCTCAAATTTGCCAGTTACAGCATTGGCAGTCTCGCTAATTTTATCTACAACAAATTTATCTTTAAGTCTTAATCCTTCTATAAGACCATCACTTATATACATCCCATATTGAACAAATGATCTTGAAGGTGAATGTATCCCAAGTACATTTTTAAACTTTTCTTTAATAGAATTTGCTATGGATTTAACCTTATCTTCTATTTTTCCGGCCATACTACCAATTCCATTAAGTAAGCCTTCAAATATAAATTTTCCTATGGACTTGAAAACTGATCCAAGCCCAGTGAATATCAGTTTCCATCCAGAAACAGATGCACTTAAAAATTTCCCGAATCCGTTAAATATTATTTTCCATCCAGAAACAATTACTCCCAATAGTTTTCCAAAGCCTGTAAATATTAGCTTCCATCCTTCAACGGATTTAGATAAGAAGCTTCCAATGGATTTAAATATATTTTTTATAGCATTTCCAAAAGCAGATGCGTATTTCTTAAAACCATCCCAATGTTTTATAACTTCGTATACTATTAATCCTAATCCTGCTATTATTCCAATTGTAATTAAAACAGGCGGATTAATAATTGCTGGCAAAAGCTTAAAAACATTTGCAGCATTTCTAAAACTCTTAAAAATATTTCCAACATTTTTTGTAACATTTCCTATATTTTTCAGGGCTCCAACCACTGTAGCAGTTGATGTTATTATTTTACTGAAAATAATCATTACAGGTCCAAAAGCCGCAGCCATAATTCCAAGATAAACAATTGCAGTTCTAATAGGCCTTGGTAAATTAGAAAATCCATTGGCTAGAGCAGATATGAAATTTGCAGCTCTTTTAATCCCTGGTGCAAGTACATCTCCTATTCTTATACCTAAAGTTTCAAGTGACCCTTTCATTGATTCAATAGCGCCTTTAAGATTATCCTGCATTGTGTCGGCCATTTCTTTTCCTGCACCATCACAATTTTTGAGCCCCTTTTCAAGCTCTCTAAATTTATCAGGCCCTTGATCTACCAAAGCAAGCATTCCAGACATAGCTTCTTTGCCAAATAATGTTTCCATTACGCTAGCCTTTTGTTGTTGTGTAAGTCCAGAAGTTTTATCTTTTAATTGCTGTATGACATCTCCCAAAGGGAGCATTTTCCCATGTGCATCAAAGAAGTTCATTCCTAATTCTTTCATTGTTGATGCTGCTGCTTTTGTAGGGCTTGCCAAATTAGTCAATGCACTTCTCAAGGTTGTACCAGCTTGAGAACCCTTAATCCCTGCATTACTTAATAATCCTATGGCTGCAGTTGTATCCTCAAAGGAGATTCCAAGAGAGTGAGCAACTGGTGCAATATACTTCATTGCTTCTCCCGTATCAGTTATTCCTGCATTGGTATCCGCCGCAGTTTTCGCCAATACATCTGCAACATGCGTAGCCTGTCCAGCTTCCATTCCAAAACCTCTAAGTGAGCTGCCTGCTATATCAGATGCTGTTGCTATATCAACATTTCCTGCCGCTGCCAAGTTCAACATTCCAGGCATAGCTTCCAATATTTCATTGGTTTTAAAACCCGCAGATGCTAAATTTTCTTGTCCTTCGGCAGCTTCTGTAGCACTAAATGCCGTATCGGCTCCAAGTTTAATAGCCTGCTCTCTTAATTTAATTTATTTAAGTCATTTCCTGTTGCTCCCGATATAGCTTGCACTTTGGACATTTGAGCTCCAAAATCCATGGATGTTTTTACTGCAGCAGCTCCAACTCCAGCAAGAGGTATCGTAAGTGCCTTAGTAGCAGTGGAGCCAACTGTATTCATGGCTCCACCTAAGCTTTGTATCCTAGTTTCCGTGGAATTATTGGAATTCATAAACTGCTTCATTTGCTGCCCTGCACTTTTAAGACCATTTGTAAATCTCGAAGTATCTAACTCCATAAAAGCTACTACAGAACCTGCATTTATTGCCATGATCTCACCTCTTTTCAGCATAATAAAAACACCTACTTTTTTCAGTAAGTGTTTATTCTTAGAATTTCTAATCTTTAATTTATATTATTTGTGAACCATCCAATTAGTTAAATAAATCATCAATCAGCAGGATTACCCTTATTAGTGTAAGTTATTGGAGCATCTTTGCCTGGTATCTTATCGCCTCTCAATGTCAGTGTACTTTCATTAATAAATATCACCACTTCAGCGTTCCAACTGTCCCACAGCTTTCCATAGTAATTTTTAGTAGGTTGTCCATCCTGGCTGTCATTAAATGTACTAAGCTGTCTTATAGCACTATCTATTAGACTTTTAGCGTTTTGTTCATTTAAAGGTACTTTTGTTTGTATTGCTATCTTGATAGTGCCTTTATCATTATGAGCTTTTATTCCGACATCTTGAACAAATTCATTTTGCTTTAATGATTTAACCGTTAAATCAATGGCGTCCTGCTTAGGAGCCACTAAAGCTTGACTCTTTTCTTCACTGTCTCCACAACCAGATAACCCTAACATTAATATACCTATTAGCAATATCGGCAATACTTTTTTCATGATATGCCTCCCATAATATTTATTTTATTCGGATAAGTTTTACTATATTGTAACAAAATATTCATATTTTGTCCAATATTAGCCATTTTATAGAGGCTTATTATGTTTCATCATCCATTTAATTGTCGATATATTATTATTATTATCTGTAACTTGCCTTTTATTATCACCCCATTTAGGAGTTCTTGGCTTTTCTTTACAAAGTTCGCTCAATATATAATCACATGCCTCATCAAAGCAAAATGCATCATAATCATTTTCTATTCTTAAAATTTGACTTGGCCTTATTTTGTAGGCCTTTGACATCACTATTACTGATAGCACCCTTTGTGATCTTACGAAAGGATTTTAACCCTTCCACCCCCTGCTGGCTGTAGGCCCAAAGTTCAAATTTCTGCACATCCGTGAGCTTTAAACCTGCTTCTTTTAATTGCTCTATACTCGGCTCAACCAGAGTATTTTCGCAAATTATATCTATTATTTTCCCATATTCTTTTAAGTCTATTTTTTGAATATCTTCCTGATAAAATAACTTTCTTGCTACTCCTAAAAGCTGATTAGGTATTTCTCCACTTTGGCATAGTCCCAAAATTGAAAGTCTTTTTACTCTTACCCGAATAAGTTTATCGCCAGCAAAAGGCTGCAATTCTATCACTTCTGTAGACTGATTTTTTAATTCTTCCATACTTGTTACTTTTAATTCATCCATTTAAAACCCTCCTATGCTGTAGTAAACTCAACTGTTACTGATGTTGTATTGCCACTTCCATCAGCTTTTCTTATGGATGCCGCAGTAGCCTCATAAGTTACACCAGCGCTTATACTTGTAGGCACAAAAGTAATAATCTTTTTAGTTGTATCCATAGTTACATCACCTGGAACAACTGATCCATCTGATTTTTTAGTAACCTTGAAATTAGCAGCTATCACATCTGCATCATTTACAGCATCAGCAAAAGTCCATGTTACTCTGCAATCAGATCCTATGGTTACTCCTGGTGTACCTGTAGATTCATCCGGATTAGTCGGTTCTGGCGGATTGGGTACAGTTGGTGTAGTCCCTCCATCATCTACGCTTGGCAATTCATCTACAAAAGTAATATATACAGGTTTCTCACCTTTCTTGGGCCTGCTAGTTGATTCAAATTCTGGTACATAAAACTTTCCATCCTCGAATTGAAATTCAACCGGTGTTCCTTTATTATGTTTGAAAGAAAATTTTGCATACCTAAGAGTTGAAGAATCATAGTCCTTCTCCTCACTATATAGATTTAAAGTATACGGTGCTTTATTAACTACCTTTCCTACTTCAGGCCCTTCATATCCATTTTCTGTAGCTACGCCACCATCTATCAATGCCATAAGCTCTGGCGAAAATGTATTGTCTGTAAGCTTTGTGTTATATCCAATACAAATATCATCAGTTCTGTTCATAGCAATTATTCTATTTTTAACTCGTAAAATGTCCTCTTTCCCTTTACTTAAATCAGGTTTTGCATCTGCTTTCTCAGCAGTATCAAAAATAAAGGCTTCGCCTGTTGTTTCATTTATTATCTCTGCTAACGCTATATTGGCAATTGGCAAAGATGAAGTTTCAGTCTCTGACATTCTTTTTTACCTCCTCAATCTCTGAAATGTTTGATATTCAATAGTTTGCGTGTATCCATTTACTGTATTATCCAAAATAACCGGTGTAATATTTCCTGTAGGTCTTATATACTCTCTCAATTCACTTAAAAAGCCTTGAATTTGGCAGGTGTAAGGTTCTATACCTGAATAATTCGTGGCGGGGTAATATATAATTGCATCCAATGTCTGCGAACCTATCTGATTGCTCCCTTGAAATCCCATGGTCCCTGTATTCTTTACTACAACATAAGGAGATGCACATTTTCCTTCATGTTGTCCTGGAGAATATACATCTATTCCCTTAGTTTTTAGTAATAAAAAAACACGCTCCCATACGGTAAGTGGCTCATACAATCCATCTATATAATTTTGTAGTATATCCCCTGGAACTGCATATTTAAAATTAGCCTCTGCCATATCATCACCTTATTTTAAAAGATTAGCCATGCCGCTAATAAATTCAGGGGTAAGTTTCCTAACTGTTGGTCTTAGAATAGCATATTTACCTTCATTAGCAAGTTCCAATTGAGAAAAAGAAGGAGCTACTTCCATGCCGACTTCATCATCTCCGCTTTTACCTCTAGCATGTGCCAACTCAAGATATGGGGAATATTCCATATTGCCAGCTACATAAGCACTGCATTTATTATCATTTTCCCATTTGAATCCGCCTTTTATCGTCTGCCTTGCATTTCCGGTCCTATCTTCCCATTTTGCATTATTCTTAGCATAGCCTTCCATTTTTTTACCGGAGCTATCACAATAAACTCCTACTGCCGATTTCATTCTATTGTGTACTTCACCCATTGTAGCAATCTTTTTTAACATATCGGTAGCATCAAATTTAAATCCATCCACGGTTCTCACTCCTTCCTTTTCAAATAAGTATCCCAGACAATATCTTGAATGTTCCCTTTGTCTATTATTTCATACATAACATCATCAAGTTTAAAATAGTCATGCTCTTTTATTTTTTTAACCTCGTCATCAACTATCATCAAAAGCCTGTCCTGATAGTTCCTGTTTAAGTTTGCAGCATCTGTGCTATTGTTGACTATATTAACAGAAGTGCTTCCTATGTGGTAATATCCTTTAACATTACAGACATATTGATCTTCCTCATATTCTCCAAAAACATTTTTTCCTGGCCTCAAGATTATTACATCTTTCATAAACGGGGTAACTTTTCTCACAAGCTGGTTTCTTATCCTCTGCTTTTTAGTCTCATCCCATCTCATTGCCCATCAGCTCTTTTCATGCTGGTAATATAATTCGGTGCTGGTTTAAATTGTTTTGCAAGTACAAGCCAATATTCTCTATTGCTAGAAAGCTTTATGTTGGATAGGGTAAGCGAATCATCTGCTACAGCTTTTTTCATGCATCCTTCATAAGATGCAGCCTGTACATCTCCATTATTTTTATCTAGCAACAGCTGTAAATCCTCATCATCAAAATAAGGATACTCTTTCTCCTGGAGGTTAAATTTCAATATATTCAAATCGCTGGTCATAATCTTCACCTACTTACTGGGCGGATTTTGTGATGTTTGCTGATTCTGTACTGGCGGAATATAGCTTATATATCCTTTACCCTGAAGTTCTTTTAAATCAGATTCCCTTATCTTGAGTTTTTCTCCTGCCTTCTTAATTTCATTGTCATATTTCATGTTCAATTTAAGAGTTACTTCAACCATAGTTTCTTTGACCGCTGCCATTTATATCACCCTTTCATAAAATAAAATTGAGCATAGAGAAAATTGAAATCTCTATGCTACTGTTGCTATAAATACCTCATCTGAATGCTCAAATGAAGGCATACAAATTTGAGATACTTTTGTCTGTATCTGCACTGGATCTGTTTGTTTTACAGTAGTTACAGCTATACCATTTCTAACTATAGAAACATTAGCAGATGCGCCACTCATCAAATCAGCTTCCTCAGGGGTTGTACCGTAATGAGTATTGCCAAGAGTACCTTTTGGAATTAATGTTATCTTGTTATCTGGATAATACGGCAGCTGGGTAGTACCATCTTCAGCAAAATATTTCCCGTTTTCAATCGCTACGCTTACCCCCAATTTATTTTGAAGATATGCAGTTATGATTGCATCAGTCATTATAGTTGTGCCATCTTTATTTATATCAAGCTTTATAGCTTTGTTTTGCTTGATTAAATTGAATGTAGCCTTGGTCATAACAAGTATTGAAGGAGTTACCCCCTGATCTGTTTCTATGGTATTTACCCACCTTTCTATATCTCCTACAATGTCAGCATTGTCAAAATCACCCCATTTGGCAGTTCCAGCAAGTACTTCCTGATGGCCTGCAGGTATTTCAAAATCCAGTGATATATCTGAATCATCTGTAGAAATATATATTTTGCCGTCTGAAAGTAATTGCATTCTCATTCTTTCGGCTTGAACATCAGCACCATCAACAAGAGTAGAAATATCGCTGTATATATTATTAAGAATTAAATCTCTCATCTGCTGATTATTGGCCTGCATAGCTAAAAGTAAATTCTGCCTGTCTCTTTCCTTTATTACAACAGATTCCTTGAAAAACGGCATTTCTTTAGTTTTTTCATCAACACTAGCCCTTAATGCTCTAACTCTTACAGCTACATCAAAAGCACTAGGCTTCAACGCTACTGCTTTATTCTTAGCTCCCTTTATAAGAGTTATATCTATCCCCATTTGTTTTACTGCTGGAAACAATGCTGCTCCTAATAAATTTTGCGGCGGTAAATTTGTTATATATGTTGTTATGTTCTCAGGATTTAAAACATCCATAAAATTAATAGGCATTAATTATCATCTTCCTTTCTAGACTATTGATATAAGTTTCATTGCTGCAAGTGCTTCGGCTGCAGGCTGAGTAGGTATCTGTTTGCTGTCTATAATTCCATGAACAACTACCGGCACTGTTTCTGTTCCAGTAGACTTGGTAAAATCTACATCTTCATATACAAAACCATAAGCCGTAGCGTCATTAACTATTTTCCCAGTGTTATCTACAATACTTCCAGCAGGTAATATCTTTTTTCCATTTGAATCGGCTGTAATTAATGCAGCACTAACTTTAACAGGTAAACTAATAAAGTGCTGTGCATCTCTAAGTATATTTTTGTTTTCTCCAAATATTGTTCTTGATGATTGAATACTCAATTTTTATTCCCCCTTTATTTTAATAAGAAATCGTCTATACCTTTGGCTGCTTCCTGCTGCTCTGCTCTCTGTTTTGCGAGTTTTTCACCTATATTCATAACTTTATCTGTACCGGATGATCCAGGATTGCCTATATGGCCAGTCCCACCTTTGCCCTGATTTCCACTTTGATTTTCATTTCCAGCATCATCATCAAACAAATAACCATCAGATTCCTTCAAGCCTTCAAGCTGTTCTTTTAACCCAATAATATCTTCTCCGTCTAGTTTCAAGTTTTCTAGGTTTAAAAGTGCTTTTACAGTCTTAGGATTTTTGGCCTTGGCATCTGTAAGAGCTTTATCAAGTTTAGTATCAAAATTCAGTTTTTCAATCTTGGCTTCATAATCTCTGGCAACATTTTTATTTTCATCTTTGAGCTTTTCAATTTCCGCTGTGAGTTCCTCATTTCCTTTAGCTTTCTCCTTCAAGTTCTCAAGTTGTTTATCCCTGTCCTTTAGCTGTTTCTTATAATCCTTAATTGAATTATTGGCAGTATCCAATTCGGTTTTCTCAACATAACCCGTGCTATCCACCAAATCAACATCAGCATATTTCTTTTTAACGTCTTCTGGTATCTGGGCAAAAGCAGCCTCTCCTAAAATTTCATTTAACTTCGGCATTACACTGTTCCTCCTTATTTTTATTTATTAAGTCATTAATTTTAACCGTGATATCATTCTTCACTGCATCAGGAACCCTTTTATCTTCTATGACCCCTTTCAAAATATTTATAAATCCATTAAATGCATTAGTTCCTGTAATATCTACTTTTACAGATAGATCTTTTGGCATTAATATAACCTCCCTTCTAATTCAGATCAAAAATAAAAAGCCTTATTTCTAAGACTTATTGGAATTGCAATTTTCATTAATGGGATTTAACATAAAAGATTTCATTATATTTTCATGTATCTGTTCCAAGCTTGTATGTATATCACCATACTCACCCATTTTAATAGTTATGGGAGTATAAGGTTTTGCTGCTGGTTCCATTAAAGAACTTGTTAAACGTGCTCCACAATTATTTGATAGTTTCTTGGGTAACTTCAAATATGCACAAACCTCCATTCTTTTATTGCTACACTTTTTAGCATCCGGGCATTTTGAACATTTTTCTGACAATCTACTTATAGAACTCATAATTTACTCCCTTCATACTTTTGCCTAAGCTCCTGCATTATTTCTTTGTTTTGTTGGACTATTTCATCATACCTCCCCTTTTATCTGCATAAAATGAAGTATACTCCTGATTACAGTATGGACAAACAAAATAAGTTCTCTGGACATTTTCATCTATCCATTTTGTTTTAAGTTTTTTTATTTCAAATTGTTTCCCACATCTATCACAGTTTACCTTCAAATTTTTAATAGATTTTTTCTGCAAAATGTAATCCCCTCCATAAATAAAAGCACCTACTATTTTCACTTAGTAAGTGCTTTTTAATACCACGCTACAAGATCATTGTCTTTAAAATCCTTTTTTGAAGCATATTCCTCAATTCTTTTAATAGCATGTGCAGCATATCTTTTCCCAAAATCTTCTGTTGAATCCTTTAGAAATAATCTTTCTTTGGTTTTTAAATCTAGTGCTACTTTCCCAGGATGTTTTTGGTTATCCTCCGGGAAATACTCATATATCACTCTATCATCCGTCAATTCTATTAATTTTATAGTTACCAATACCCATCCCTCCTCAATCTAAATTATTTTCCTTTAAGTATTTAATTAGCGCCTTATCGTAGTTATATTTACTTTCAGCTAATTTATGGGCTTCCTTATAATTTTTATTATATCTGTTCATCAGCTCATATTCAAGTCTTTCATGTTTTAACATTATTATGTCATGTTCTTGAATACTTTTTCCTTCTCTAAGTCTTTGCCATGACTGTGACATATCATAATCAGCATCAAAATTTCTATGCCCTCCATATAAATCATATTTATTTATAAACACATGATTATAAACTTTTTCTATTGATTTGACATCAATTCCAGTATTTTTAGATATTGTTTCTATCTCTAAATTCTTATCTCTATTTCTCACTGATTTATAGTATTGTTCAGCATGTTTTTCTCTTAATTTATTATCAGGATCATTTTTACCCGTCAATGCCCCTCTTATTGCTCCTTTGTCTTTTGCTATAGTTTTATTTCTCATGTCTTTAAATGATTTTAGCCATTTTCTCATAGCTAACCCTAACTCATTAGGCTTTGAGAGTTCTGCATTCATAAATACTTCTGCAAAAAACTCCCCATAACTTTCCCTACCGTATCTTGATATGTTACTATTAAAATCAAATTTAGGATTATTTTTCTTTGCGATATCAATTATTTCGTCATAACAACGCTTTTTAACCTTCATTTCAATATCGGTATACCATTTAAGCACTGCTTTTGAAGTCTTTCTCTTTGTGTTTATAAATTGCATAGGCTTGTCAGGTATCCAGCCTTTAGCCCTCATTTCATCCTCTATTAATTTATTTTGAAGCATATGCCCATATTCATGTGTAACGGTACTTATAGATAATTCTTCATTAGTTAGTGCCCTTGGCATAAAATAACCCTTCTCTGTCGCTGTTTTCTCATATTTTATTAATTTATTAAAATTACTGTAATCATCTGGACACAAAGATAGATTTTGTCTGGTCGGATTCGTTGCTTCGTTTGCTACATAAGCAATTGCATTGCCACCTCTGCTTGATGAGCATATAGTAGTATTTACAGAATCATGAATTACACCATATTTATTCTCTAATTTTTCTAATTGTCTTGTATTGTTTATTATTAATTCTGGGTCGACATTTTCCATAAAACTATCTTCAACCTCTGTAAAGCCTACTTCATTTATAAGTACTTTCTTCGCATCTTCTATTGTTTTTATACCATTATTTGCTGTACTTTTAATACCTATTTTACTCTCTCCACTGAAATAATTGCCATATTTATCATACCAGGAATCCAGCGCTGGATCATTGCCACCTTTTACCCAGCTATTAAGTCTGGAACCTATATTCTCCAAACTATCATCCAACAAAGGTTCTTGATAGCACAAACCATTCGGATGATCCATTGGGCAATTTTTAAGCAAATACTCTTGTCCATCTCTTTCTTTGCAAAGAGGACATGTCCTACCTGGGGCAAATACGCTGTGCCATTTTACTTTATTGACAAAAGGATTTTTCTCACAACTTTTAAGCATTGATAATGTGTAAGCATGGCTTATGGAGGTTCTTGCAAGTCTCTGGGCATTATAATCTATTGTTTTAGCCACATTAGGGTAAACTTTTTTCCAGTCCCAATCTTTTTTAGAATTCGGATTTACATATGTCTGGAGATCTTGAGCTAATTCATAAGCGCTCTTCTTTTCTGCTATACCCTTTTGAATTATCCTATCAATGTCCCCATTTACTTTATTGCCATTAAACCATAGTCTTTGAGAAAGCCCTTTGCCATCTTTATAAAAGTCTCCTGATACAATATCCTTCAGTACATCATTAGGAACACTAGAAAACATATTTTTAAAAGATTCGCTCATCCCCAGACCATTCTCTACATTGATCTGTTCAAAGAAGTTCAGCTGTATATCAGTGGCATTTTCAGCACTCTTTTCTATATTCTCAGATACAATATTTTTAAGCACTGAATTCATTTGCTTAATCTGTGTTCTTACAGCTTTTTTATAATCTTTTGCCCATCTCTCTGTGAGGCTACCCTTTTTCGCTTTATTTGCTTTTGTCTCCAGACTTTTGGCAACATCTCTATATAAATCTCTTATCTTTTTGTATTGATTTAAGGTCAATTTGGATTGTTTTTTTCTGGAATCTTCAATTAATTTTTCATATTTATTCATAGTACCACCGTTCCAAATTCTAAACATAAAAAAATAGCACTTGATGTGCTATAAAAAATTACTGTTTTATTGCTCTGTACCCTGCTGATTCTGCCTCTGCGGCTGTCTTAAAATAAACATTATTGCTGGTTTTTTGCATCTCTTTTTCATAATATGGATCTCCAGGCAGGTGATATATCTTACTGTCAGTGTCACCTATAATTGTCCCTTTTCCACTTGCATCCACATATTGATTCCCACTGCTCGTAGTAGTTGTTGTATTTGAACTAGCATTCTGTACTGGAGTAACATCAATTTTTTGAACAGGTATTTCCTTGACTTCTTGAACTGGAATATCTTGAAACGTAGACTTTTTTACACTTCTAGGTTCAATTGCCACCACTGGTCCTTTTACAGATACATTAGATGTTTTAACATCAGTAGTATTTACATTATTTGCTGTTACATTATATTCTCCAAAGAACATTAAGAAAAATAATCCTAAATACAAAACAGCATATATTCCATATCCTAATCCTGCTTGCCACTTCTCCCTAAAAAGTATTGGTTTAGTCATAATAGATAATATAAACAATACCAGAAATATGAGTCCTACAACATAATATATCCACTCAATCATAAGAATCTCTCCCTATCAAGATGATACTATTTATGCATATTGTACCATATTTTAAGGAATATTGTCAGTGTTTGGAACTATTTGTTCATTTTCTGCCGCTGTTATATCCGCTATATCCTTGATTATTTCATCCATCTCCCCATCAACATCCTCTGTATTAGAGAAATCTTTGATATAGGACTTGTGACTCCTTACATTACTCTGAACTTCTTGCATGGCCAATGTCTTTTTATCGTCTATATCTTCAGGTATGGGGAAATTATGATTGAATACAATGTTAAATTCCAAGTCATCCCATTCATGGTTCCAGTCCTTATAACAATTAAACTTACTACAGCACTCAATAATAAGCCTTATCAAATCTTTTATAATTGGCTCCCATGTATTCCATTTTTCATTGCACCTGGCTATCAAGTCATTATACAAGTACTTCAAAGCTTTGGCTGATGGAACATTTTTCAGTTCTTCCTGCCTTGGCATGTCCAGCATCTCATACATATCTTTTTCAGCCCTGTCAAGAAACTTCTCCGCGGGTTCAGCTGAAGTAAACGAACTCTCAAGCCTTTTTGCATCCGCTGTATGCTCATCTATACTTTTCAATGGTATTATTGCACCCGGTGCAACCTTGCAGTTGTTCACACTGCTTTCATCAGCATCTATGATTACACGCTCTCCGAACATATTGAACCTCAATGCATCAGCATAATCTGAAACTTTTCTGTTATAACTGTTCTGCGCATCTCTAAGACCTGTTACATCACTTTGCCCATGTATATCTCCAAGCATGGCATCATTCAATACTACCCATGCAGGAAGCTTATCCAACTTTGTATCCACTGTTTCTGTGGATATAGGAGTATCAAAGTTCCCTCCTGAAAATATCTCTATATTATGGACACAGGTACCTCCATTCAGAGTATAGGTATGTCTATACCATATCTGTTTATCCTGCTCTAAATCTGCTGTATCAGGCTCTTTAACTACAAGAATAATCTCCTGAAGCTTTTTATAATTGCTTGAGGTAGTTCTATAGGTAAAATCATTAATAGAGTTGTAAAAAATATTTATCGGCTGCTCTGGATTGGCTTCAATCCTTAGAAGCACTCTTCTTCTGACAGTGCAGTCTAAAAAAGCCTTTAGAGTATCACTCCAAAAGCTATTATCTGCCAAAATTTTATCTATAAACTGTCTTAATTCCTCACATTTATCTTTGTCCTTTGTATCATAAGGCTTGAATAAAATGTCCGGAGGCACACTGAACATAAATCTTGCCTGCTTTCGGAGCAGTGGGCCCACTTTATTTCTTATATCCTGAGCAGGTACATAATCCAAATTATCATTAATTGTCCAGGACTGCCCAATGGTATCTGGATCGCTTATTGCCAGCTGTTCATCCTGACATTTTCCCTTGTAATAGAAATAATCATTCTTACACTGCTTTCTTTCTTTGAGCTGCATATCTGTTAGTTTTAATAGTTGCTGTTTTATATTCATTAGAATACGGCACCCCCTTTCCTCCTATGATAAATATTGCTTTTAAGCCCTCTGCCTTTGCTATAAACACTGTCTGCATATTTTTTCTCTTTGATATCAGCAACCTCATACCCATCAAGGCCATACCATATGGCACTAAATGTATGTGGATCAATATTAAATTCATCCTCTATGATTTCACCATTTTTATCAACAGCATAAGTGAGATCCTTTAATTCTGCTATAGTATTGGTACAATTAGAGGAACATATTATTTTCTTAAATCTCTTTACCTTCTTGGTGTTCTGCAGCCTGGACCCCTGAAACTTTTTGGCTCCTCTAATGTTAAATCCTTGCTGCTTGTAATATTTAATTGTCTTAGGCTCAGCCGAATCTGCATTGATTTGCTCCTGTGTATCTTTAAATTCTGATATTTCAACAGCGGTTCTATCGTCTGTCATTTGATTTTTATAATACTCCCAGCAGATATAAAGTATCTTTTTATCATCATCAATACACATTCTTACGATAGCATTGTATGAAGTTTCAAAACCAAAATCCATGCCAACTCTCCTGATTGGATTTTTTATATTCCCTATAGCCTCAAGTACCGCATAGTGTGGAGCAACTTCAAATTGAGGAAGTACCCTCCTGCCATTTACTCCAAATCTGCCTCTCCTGGCTATTCTGTATAAATCAGGGTCATATGCTTTCAGTTCATCAAGCTGCTGTATATAGCTTTTGGGCAAAAATAAATTATCATCTGCCAAAGAATGATGATAATATGTGTTGTTTCTTATAACTATTCTTTTTTTATAGAGTTCCTCATCATCAAGTGTGAATATTTTCTTCTTTTCATCTTTGAAGAAGTGCTTGTATGTCCAATTACCCTTGCTCACAGGATTGGTTGAAAGTATCATATGCAATGATAGGCTTGGATGCCTCAAACGCCCTAGAAGTTCCTTAAATCCTGCATATTTTACCTCTGAACATTCCTCTATCCATACTATAGAAACATTATTTATAGATTTTAGTTTTGAGGGCTTATCCATACCTTTAAATATTATCTTGGAACCATTCGGGAACTTAACCTGCATTGGCGAGGCTGTGAACTTAATTCTATCCTCAAGTTCCATATCAGTTACTATTTCCTCTAGAAGTGAATAGCAGCTGTCCCTTATGGTGTCAAATACTTCTCTGACTACTAAAGCAGTTCTTTTCTCCTGGAGCAATTTAAGTATTAATTTCAAGGCCACATGATAACTCTTTGATGATCCATAACCTCCAACTAAAAAATAGAATTTATAATCCCAGTTGAAAATAAAATCTTCAAAACTTGGATTTACTTCTTTTTCTATAAGCATTATTCATCACTTTTTCTCTTTATCATAATTTCTATTGGCTTATCTTTGTCAGGATTCTTGACTTTATCAACCTCACATCTCAACTTCTCAATCCTCAATTTCTGTTCCTCTGTCGCAATATCCATGTGTTTTGACAGCCAGTCAAGGGCTTTCATTGCGTCATGTAGCTTTATACTCACGCCATCTTTACCCTGTTTGATTTCGCTTACAAGGCTGCCATCCACTTCATTTGAATTGTTGAGGTCAACATAGTTGTACACGACTGTCCTCTCTTTGCCTTTCTTATCCTTGACCTTATAAGACCTCTGCCCAAAGGAAACATAATCAGTTATACAGGCAAACGCTATATCTAAATACCTCTGAAATATATCATCCGGGCTAATCATTGCCCTGTTGAGCTTACCTTCTTTCAGCTTCCGTATTTCCTCTTTTATACGAGCATTTACAAGCAACCGAGGTCCATTGGTATTGGCAATTATATAGTCACATTCATATGCTTTTTGGTACGCCTTGGTGGCATTGAAGCATTTAATATAATAAATGCAAAAGAGCCTTTGCTTGTCGGTGAGTCCCGAATTTAATATTTCGGTAACTTCTTCAAGCTCTGGCTCTTTATTTACCTTATTCTTTTTCCGTTTGGAACGTTCCGTATTCTTTTGGAGCGTTCCATTCAATTTACTGTCCCATTTATCTTTATTCTTCCACCCTCTTATGGTGCCAGGTGAAAGATTCAATATCTCTGCTATTTTTACTAAATCAATATTTCCATTGTGTTTTTTGTAAATCTCAAATGCTTTGTCCCGGTTCGGGCTTCTCTGTCTCGGCATGTCTACATTGTCACCACCTGCCTATCATTTATTTTAGAATAAAAAAGAATCTTGTTAGATAATCCTGCTAACTATTTTATTTTCAAATATACCTCTGTTAAAGCAATTATCAGGCTTCCACCTAGTAACGCAACTATTCCCTGTACTATTCTGCCGTTCATGAATAATATAAGTACGGCAATAAGCATCCATATCTCAATTCTGCTTTGACTTTTATTAAATAAAAACATTAATATCTTTTTCATCATTATAATCTACCTCACCCTCCTAATAGCACCTTTGACCCTCCGGTAGCAGTCGTGATGCATAAGTTTTTCTATATCACAAAAGGAGAGGTCTTCGCCTCTCCCTGGTTTATCCTTATTTAATTTTTTCTTCTTGAGCTTTTCTTTTTCCATACCTATTGCCTACTTCCTCCCAACAATTCATTATTTCCGATTCACTTTCATTTAATTTATAAAATGAGATTCATAAATCAATTCATAAAAATCCTAGTATCATATTTACCATATTGTAAATAATATTAATTAAACACGGTAGTAAAGGAGGATTCAATTAATGAATTCACAAGCAAGAGATAACATTCATAAAGTAAAGGAATCATTAAAAAGTACCCAGCACTGTCTCCAGATGGCTGCAAATGAGGTTGAAAATTCTAATATTAAAAAGCAAATAAACAATCAATTAACTCAGATTACTAATTGTCTTGTAGAATGCGAAAAAATAGCTTCTGGATTAAGTCAACACAAAAATCAATAAATATAATAAAAAGTTTGAGTCACGCAAAATAAGCACCCTAAATAACAGGTGCCTATTTTACATCATATCTTTCTTAAAGGAGTCCATTTTATAAAGAGTCTATTAGTGGTTGCATTTAAGTTTAACGTGCCCTGCAACCGCAGACACTTATTATTATTTTTAAAGGGGACAATATTTAAAAACTATTTATTTAGGGAATTAAACTTTATGAAGAACCTTTTTCACTATCATCTATTTCCTTAGGACACTTATAAGTATATATGGTATTTGTGACAACTTAGTGTCGTATTAATTAACTATTTATAAATATTATGAATTTTTAAAGACACCCAACTAAAAGCCAGGTGTCTTTTACAAGATATAGGAATTATATTTATGGCATATAAACCATATTGGAGGCCCCATTTAACCCTGGAGCCACAGGTTTATTGAGGGTATTAAAATCTATCTTTATATTCATTTGCCAGTCTTCTTGGCGTGTCCCAGGTAACAACCGGAGCAACATCTTTGTTCAATGCTATATCTCCATTAGGTCTGGTTTTATATATGGATCTGTTCTTTTTTACAAAAGTACTGTCTCCCATATATCTGTTCGCCTGATAGTTTACCGCTTTCAACACTTCACGCCTGCGGATCAGTGCAACTTGATGTTTTATTTTCAAACTTCCAAAATTCCTCTGGATACACTTCTTGACGGTATCCTTTTTACAATTTAATTTTCTGGCAATCTCAGAATCCGTAAATCCTGCATTATACAAATTTTTAACCTGTTCTTTATCTATAACAGCCTTCAAACCCCTCACTCTCCTAAAAAAAATATAGTTCACCCAAACCATAAAAGGGGACATATTTTACTTTTACCAAATTGAATTCTTCAAATTTCATTTATATTATATATCATCCTTCCGAAAATTTTTCCCAACTTTGTCCCACTTTTGTCCTATTTTTGTCCCACGATTTTTTGCTATTTAAAAGGCAACAGCATTTTTCAACTATTGCCATACATTCTTCCCCATCTAACGATATCCTCCAGTATATCTTCCCGCCATCTGTAAGCAGTACTTCTTACCCCACCATACATTTCATTGGCAATCCACCCAACACTCTTGTTCAACTTATATTTGTAAGTAATAAATTTCATAATTTCTTCTGATAGTGGAGGGACTGTCAGCACTTTTTTCAATGGAGCTATGTTTCTTTTTAACTGTCTTATTCGGGCTCTGTTTCTACGGAGCTTGCTGCCCACATACTCAAGCTCATCCTCAAGTTTCTCAATTTCTCTCACAATTCCCTTTTCTGCCACACTTTCACCTGTAGGACTTGTCTGTACTTTCTCCCCAAAACTAGGGCTCATATGGCTATCTGGAGTGACACATACATTACAGTGTTTTATGTCCCATTCAATGCTTTCGACTTGCTCCTGAAGATCTCTGCAGTCAATTTCCAGCAGCTCCATTTCCTTAAGATCTCTAAAATAGCCATATAACTTCCCTTCTGTCTTTTTAAATGTCTCCTTGTCCAGCAGCTATCCCTCCTACTTATTTATTACTTATGTCTAAATCTTATAGCCACCACCATTATCCCAACGAAAATACACATACACAGAAGATACAAAACAACAAGATGAATCACTATCCTCATGGCATCACTCCCTGCTTTTTCTCCATATACAAAACGCCACGAATTGAGTCCTCTGCTAAATCCTCGATATGATAATATTTATTAAATTTCCTAGTAAGCCTAATCTTATGTTTAAAATTCTTATAAGGTATTGCAATTATTTTAGTCACATTTTTCACCTACCTTCTGGCACATCTTTTAAAACTCTGTGCCACGACCTCATCCACCATTTTCTTTTTATATTTAGCCTTCTTTGCCCTTCTTTTCTGCAGCATATTATATGTCATTTCAGCTTTCTTTCTAGCTGTCAGCTTCTCCATGTATACCACTCCTAAAATTATTTCTTTAAGCTAACTTTTTTCTTGTCTCATATTCATGATTTCTTTGTAAGATTGTCAACTTCTAAAATTACCAGAATAATAATTTGATTTCTGCACATCCTATTTTCATAAGGATATCAATGCACTCAAGATGTTAGAATATTAAAGTTTATGTGAAGTTTGAAAGAAGTTTGTATGAATTAAAATGTTTTTTCTTGGTGCATTGATACTTACTTTACACTGGAGATGATGAATCTCCAGTGTTTAAACTTATATTGTAATAAACCTCATTCCAGGGATTTTTATCCCTGGATTTTTCTTTAAGCATTTTGCTAACTAATCCCACTTTAATTTTTGACCACAATGTTTACAAAATGGATCCTTATATCCTACCCATTCCTTACATTTACAGCTATAAATCTTGGCGCCCTTGTGAAATACAAAACTTCCAATTTTAATATCATTCTTGGCCGTCAAGTGAGTTGGCCTTTGAGGTATTTGCTTTTTCAAAGCTTCCACACTGGCTTTAAACGCATATTTAATCTCCGGACAAATCCACTTGCTTTTTAACTCCTGTTCTATAATATCTAAGGAATATTTATAGTCTTCCAATGTTTTCCTCCCAAATATTTAAAATAATTCATCCATATTCATATCAAAAGTTTTACAATATATTTCTAACGCTTCTTTTATGCAAGCCTGCTTTCCCATTGGTTCTCCTGGAACTATTAATTCTATTGGGTTATTCAAACTATTCGCCTACTTTCCTATTACACTAAATCGCTCATACGATACTCTTAAACGGATTTTAATTTACTGGACAAGTATTTATACCCTTGTGCTATTTAAATTAAAATTTACCCCGTTCTCGGCTTAAATTCGACTACTTTCTGCTTTCTATTCTATTGTCCAATCCTCAAACTATTTTCAACTGTTCATTAACCTCTGGTCTGTAATTCATTAAAATCAATTCGGTCCGGACCGGGCACTTGTCTCCATCAGTTCTGACTCTTATCTGGCTGGCCGTATGATATTCATTTCGGTACCACCCCGAATACAATTCATCAACCAGTGGATCCGGATAATAGCAAACCATGGCCTTACCTTTTATTTCTTCAAGTACTTTCCTAAGCCTTATATGGTCCTCCCTCTTGAATCCTCCGAAGTACATGTCCTCATGTCCCAAGTACGGTGGGTCCAGGAAGAACAGCGTATCCTTGGTATCATAGAACCGTATGACTTCCTCAAAGTCCCTGCAGAGAATGTTCCAGTTTTTTATTAGTTCCGCCATCTTAGGAATTAACTCTGTTGCAGCTGCTAACTGCTTGGCTTTATTTTGTGTTTTGGAAAGTCCTATACCATTCTTGTACTTGTGACCTCCACCTCCGAAGCAAACACGCATTAAATAATAAAATCTAACTGCTGATTGGAGCTTATCCTCCGGCCATGGCTCCCATTTCCACTTTTCATACAGACTTTCTGAATACGGAAGTGAACTGCACTCTTTATAAAGGCTTCCTGGATTATTTTTAAGAACCGCCATGTAATTTATAAGCCTATCGTTTATATCATTCACAACTGTCATATCAGCTGGTTGCACCGTTTCTTTGTAAAAAGTAACTGCTCCAGATCCAAAGAAAACATCTGCAAATATTTTATGTTTAGGCATAAGCTCCATGTACCTTTCTTCCTTGCCATGCTTACCACCAATCCACTTTATATTACTCAAATTTTTAAGTTTCACCTATCCATCCTCCCATCCTAGAAGCTTTTTCTCTAAATCCTCAAAATCATAATTCCTCTGCTTGAAATTGTTGAACGTACTCTCTTTTTTGCCGTAATTGGGTGCACTTCTCCCGGGACTTTTATTTTTATTTTTTTGATTCTTCTTCAGCTCGAATCCTTTTTTATCTGCCATAACCGCCTGGACCGTATTCAGTTGGTTATCCTTCCACCGGTTGAGTACTGCTTTCGCATACCGTATATCTCTTTTGTTGCTCTCTACTGCCTCCTGCAGTGCCAGTGTAATAACCTCCGGTTCCATGCCGTCCTCCACATAGCTTTCTAAAAGCTCCATCTCAAACTGCGTTATGAGATGCCCAAAGTTGTTGTTGAAGAAATCAACATAGCCTGAGTTATCCACATTATCCACAGGCTGGTTCTCTATAGTAGGAGTAGTAGTATTATCTTTTTTGTTTAGTTTAGTTTTTAGTTTATGTCTCTCAAGAAGTGGCTCACAGTGCGGCATCCCGGGCACAACTGGTTCACGATCTGGTTCACACTCTGGTTCACACTCTGGTTCAAGGTCTGGTTCATGAACTGGTTCAAAATTTATACCAGATTGATTATTTGGTTTATCTGGTTCACTATCTGGTTTATTTTTTGTACCAGTTTGTACACCAGTTACCGGCTTTTCTACTAAACTTACCAGGCAATATTTACCTGAATTCTTTTTTCTCGGTATGGACTTATATAAAAGCAGCTCATTTTGTATAAGAATATTTCTATGTTTTATAAGGGTTCCTTTTGAGATTTCCAAGTCTGCCATTAGCCGCAAATTATCTATGGTAATCCATGGTTCCCAATTGCTGTGGTTATGGTAGTCTATGATTGCATACCATAGGGCCTGAGCGATTGCAGGAATAGAATTGGTCCTTAAATAATTCCGGAAGGCATTAATCTCTTTTATATAGTTCATAATCAATCCCCCTCTAAGGGGTGGGCAGCTGCATTGTGCCCACATAAGTCATGCCCAAAATATTTTTTAGCTTTCAACATCATCTGCAAACGGTGTGCCTTCATACGGATCCCTATCCTTGCCTTTTTCTTCTTCATCCTCTGCTTCCATATATTCTACGTCTGTCGCATTTACTTCTGGTTCATCCGCTGCTTCTTCGTCAAATACTTCATAGTTGTCCTCATTAGTTTTAATTATTTTACTGTCACTTGTAATTGCTTCTTGCATGTCAATACTTAAAATTCCCCAGGTTGAAAGCATATTTTTAAGTACTGTTTTCCTTGCCATTGCATCAAAGTCTGTTTTCCATGGTCCGTTACCAAAACTCTTGCTGAACCTCTTGGCATGCGCTGTTACTTTTTCTTTACTCCAGTACACCATCTTTTCAAAACCATTTAAGAGCCTGAAGTATGCTGCATATCCTATTACTGCATCCGATTGTTTATTATCCAAGTCTAATTCCAATTCTTCTGTGAGAGGGTTGAAGCTTTTAAGCTGTCCTTCATATATCTCTGTTACATTGAGCTTTTTATATTGTGCTGACCTCTGAGCCATCTGAATAAATCCCCTGTATCCAACTTGAAACTGTGCTTCCAGCTTTCCATGATTTTTAAATGGTATTATCCATGCAAATCCCAAGTTAGGATCTATGGGAAGTTTCAAGGAGGCGGCCTTTAAGGCACTCCCCAAAACTGTCATATTGTCACAACCCTTTAATTTCTCCTGTTTCAAGTTAAGCAAGCTGGTTATAAATCCATTGGCCTGTTTGTCGAGCATGTCCTCAAATCTTTTCTTTATACTTGCGGAATAAACAAGTGCCTTGAATGGATCCTTCGGTAGTTTCCCCGGTTCCTTTTTTGTAAGTTCCTTTTTTAAGCTCTGACTTGTAGCCATATTACTCATCATCCCCTTCAAAATCTTCTTTAAATTTACACATTATTTTGTCTTTATCACTGTCATAATAAATTGAATCTATAAAATACCCGCAGTCACCTGGATCGTACATTTTAAAGTCATTTTTGTTCATAGCTGCCAGCTGGGCATTAAAACTATTTATAAGTGCTGTAAATGCCGGATTTGCCATTACGCTTTTACCTCCTTGATATTAAATTTTCTGTATGAGCTTGCATTTAAATACTGCTTAAATAGCTCAGGGTGTTCTGTCTTGAATCTTTTGCTATCAAACCTATTGGAGGTTATGCTTTTCCAATTAATCTCGTAGTCAGGAGCATATCCTATTTCAGCCTCACCCATTTCAAGCTTTATGTTGTTCTCAATTTCCTTGGCTTGAAGCTCGAGGGATTTGATGGTATTTTTGATTTCAATATAATCTTTAATCTTGTCTTTGTATTCAGATTTTAGATTTACAACCGTCCCTGGAGTTGAGTCCTTGAATCTTTCCTTTAAATACCTCTCTGCAGCATCTGATCCATCCAACTTGGGCGGCACTCTCTTAAGTACGTTGTTTTCCCAGAAGTCTTTTTCTTTGGCTACGATTATATTTATAAGTTCCTGGTCCCTCTCAATTTCTTTATATATAAACTTCTGTCCACCTATGAGCACGGCTATATATGCCTTTTCATCACCTGTAACAGCCAGATAATGCATAACCTGTGCCAGATAACTTGCAGGAATCTCCT
Source organism: Clostridium sp. MT-14 (assembly GCF_042436595.1). Classification (NCBI taxonomy): domain Bacteria; kingdom Bacillati; phylum Bacillota; class Clostridia; order Eubacteriales; family Clostridiaceae; genus Clostridium; species Clostridium sp. MT-14. Next base: position 35,399 of record NZ_JBHMIY010000022.1, on the reverse strand, counting down.
CACTCTCCCAGCTACTTGACAAGAATATATTTGCTGTTTTACATTCAAGCAGTGCTTTTTCGCCCACTATTTCCCTGTCCAGATTTGCAGTCATAAATGGATGCTCAATGCTTTGAAGTATTGCATTTCTCCTTCTAACCCTTTTACCTGTTCTTTTAGTGAATTCCTTTGCCACCATATCCTCAAGTTCAGTTCCCCAGTAAGCAGCTTCGCTCTGTTCGCCTATCTCAGTTATTTCCTGTGTTTTATCTATATATACTTGAAATGGTGTCTTGTATCTGTTTATTCCCAAAATTGCTCCTGCATCAGAGCCTCCAATGCCGGCTTGACGGCTCTTAAGCCAGCCAAGCTCGGATATATCTTTAGTTTTAGCAAGTATCGTAAAAGGCTTATTAAAATCAAGTCTTAATTCCATGGCTTAACCTCCCTATTTGATTTTTCTCCCATTCTTTAGTAGAATGAGAGTAATGAATATTTATTTTTGGGCCCTCTGCAAAGGGTCTTCTTTTGCCTGAAATAAAATTTTTATCTGTTCATCTGTAGCAGTATCAATATCACATATGGTCTTACCGGTTTTCATATCATACAGTTCATCACCATCAAGGTCATATTTAACTCTATCTACAGCCTCCTTGATTCCTAAATTTTCATCCTGTACAAGTTCAACCACCCTGTCTGCCTTTCGCCTAACGGATTCCATCTACTCACCCCCTCAATCGTTATATTTATACCTGCAGTACCGATCCAGCTGATTGTACATACCTTTCCAGTGCTTGGCCTGCTCTCTGTATGCTTCTATAAGCTGTAAGCTTTCCTCCAACAGTTCCTTTAGCTTTGCATTTTGCTTCTCCAGCTTCATAAACTCTTTATCTCTCATATGTCCTCCTTCAACCTCTTAAGATACTCTACAAATCCATTCATATCGCCACTGAAATCAGCTACCACATACTTTTTAGGGATATCATCAATAGTGGGTCCTTGAACTCCTTCCCCTTGAATATATCTTTGAAATCCCAGCAAATCGTTCCATATACCTCTGTATATCCTTCTTTCTGTACCACCTATAGCCTTTCTTGCCCTGCCCTCATACTGGTCTATCAAGCATTGCAAATATCCATTCATTTGTTTTTACCCTCCTTCATTTTCTGAACTATCAGCTTATCAAGTTGCTGGCTGACTTCTAGTGTCCTTTTATCCTGCAGACCGTATAAAACAATGCATTCATTTAACCTTTTCTTTAATTCCTCCATATTAAGCTCCCACTCTTTTCTTTGCCTTATAAATCCTGCTGTACACGGTGTGTATGTTTGTATTGAATTTTTCTGCCAGCTCTCTTGACTTCCATCCTTGTTCCTTTAGTTTCAACATTTCCTGTATTTCACTCTTTGAAGCACGTTTTTTATGCTCTATCCTCATCTTCCCAGCTGTATTTGTATAAAATAGATGTATTATGCTGTCACCTTTCATCCCATAATAACTGCCTATTTCATCCCAATTAATACCCTGCTCTCTAAATCTCATAACATCCTGTATATCCTGAGGTGTCCATCTAAATTTAGGAGACCTTTTAAAATCGGGTCCGTTTTCCAAACAGTTGTCCAGATACTTGAATGCAACTTCCTGCGGGCACTCCTTCTCTATTGCAATCCAAAGCGCCATTAGATTTTCAAATACCATCCTTCTCCCTCCTAATACCAATCTCCATTCCCTAGAACATGCAGCCAGTCACCGTCATTCAGCGTGATTTTTAAATATCCATCAGCTCTTTGAACTTTTACGGGCGCATGATCCTCCGGGTACTCCCATGCATTATAAAATCTTGTACAGAACCTTTTGAAAAGTTCCTTGTCTGCATTAGCTAGCTTGTTAAACCCTTTTATCTTTTCTGGAATAAACATTTAATCATCCCCCTTTATAAACCATTTGCCGTATAGAAGTTCTTGAAGTGAAACGGGGTCTGCATTCTTGCGGGTATCACATATTTTTGAAAATGCCGAGCCATCATTGACTACATGGTATTTAGCTGTGAAGTCTCCTAGTTCACATATAATTGTTTTTCCATCTTCGGCCGCCTTAAGAGCTTCTTTCACACTTACTGGCTCATTTACCAGCCTGAACTTGCTGCTCAAGCTAAAATTCGATAATATAGGCCTGCCTGCCTCATTTATAACTCTGCCATCTTCATCTAAAGCAATTACAATTCCGTTTCCATTTTCTTTGTATATTTCATCTTCAACAAATTGAAATTTCAAATTTTTGTTCCTCCCGAACTTGTCAATTACCTGTGCTAGTGTATATTCAGTCATATTGCCGCCTCCTTGATATTTATCTGTTGATTAATTTCTTGAACCTCTCTAAGCAAAGCTCCTTGAAGCGTGATAGTGTCGATATATTTAATTGCTGAGCTGTAATCCTTCCTTAAAATGTTATGATAAACTGAAACATTCAAATAATCCTTTAAAGTCCTCCATATATAGCTGTACACTCTTTTCCTTACTGATGAATCCATATATGCATTACTTTCATTTCCACGGCATAGGGTTTTAACTCTTTTGTTAACCAGCTTTCGGATTGTGTTTGCCTGGCCATCAGTTATATTCATTGTTAAAGATAAATTTTTCACTTTGGTATCAAGCTCATTTAATTTTTCCTCGTGGCTTTCTATAACCTGATATTGAAGTCTTAACTGCTCCATTGGTGAAAGCTGCTTTTGCTCTTTAGCTCTAAAATAACCATTTATCAATTCTCTTTGAACTTTCCACGCCAGATCATCAGTAAAGGATTTTACCAACATCAAGTATCCAGATTCAGTTAACAAATATCCTGATGGAGCGAATTTATCAAATCCATATGTTTGGGTAAAATCTTCCCCAACCTCGCTTTTACGAATCTCGAAGTAATCAATGCCTCTAATAAAATGATGTTTATTGTTATTAAAGTTTTTCCTTGATGTTCCTTCAGCTCTTTCATGTAAATCATCAATATCTTTAAAAGTTACAACTCTCTTTCCTATGAATTCTTTTACCGCTAAATCTGTATTATTGATTTTTATCAAGTTACTCAATTTCATCCCTCCTTATAAAACTCTTCTTTCTTCTGCAACTCTCTCCAGCCATAAATCCAATTTCTTTTTATTTACTAGAAACTTAATACCATTCCTAAAGCAAGGAAAATCAGAATTCTCAGCATGTACAAGCTCCATAATCTTGTCGCGGCCTATTCCTGAATACTCTTTGCATTCATCTATCGTCAATGTAGACTTGTTAATTTCTTTCAAAGCTTCCTTAATGGCATCTTTAATTACTTCCTTAAAATTTTCATCTGCTCTCATTTCCATAAATAAGTTCTCCTCCCTACTTCAGTTTTTTCTGGACACAAAGCTTTAATTCTTGAGCATTTATAGACAATTCATCTAATGCTTTCACAATGGATTTTAACTTAGGTTTTTCCTCTTCTGTGATAACTCCATCAGATGTAATATCCAATAATTCCTTTCTCACGTTACTGATATTTTCTAGTGAAGATAAAATTTGAATTGTAACCCTATCAATTTCTAGTACCTCTATTTGTGGCACTGTATGTTTCCCTATAGGACATTCGCTGTGACAATAATAATTCATAAGCTCTGGTGCATTGTAGATTTCAGCCATTTTAACAACTACATCTGCAGGTATCTGCTTGCAAACTCCAGTTTCATAATTAAGAAGAGAACCAACACTGACATCCAGCAGTTCACTAGCTCCTTCTCGGCTTCTTAGCTTGTCATTGCTTTCAGATGCTTTTATCCTTGCCTTTTTGTAGATGGTATCCGTATCTCTTATTGATCTGCTCATATGTTCTCACCTCTTTCTATAGCGAAATTGTACTTTTGATGGTAAAAGTTGTATGAAATTATGTTCTACTTGTCCCTTCCTGCTGGTAGAATTAAGTTATGGGGTTACACTATCTTCTTCTGATCGGTTTGATTATTTTGCTCATTGTGGCATATTGTATCATTTTCATGTAAAAAAATAATATCCTCCACTTTAACATGAAAATATGATGCTATCTTAATGGCTATATCAATTTTGGGAACCCTTAATCCATTTTCATAATGCGAATATGCTGCACGATTTATTCCTATTGCCTTAGCAATTTGTTCTTGAGTTTTATGTTTTTTAGTTCTAAGTTCTTTTAGCTTGTATTTCATAACTTTTTCTCCTTTCTGTATTTATGATACACTTTGTATCTATATTTTTATTATAATCCATTTTGTATCATTGTCAATATGTTTTTAATAAAAATTATACTTTTTGTATCATTTGTTTGCTTTTGTATCATTGTTTGATAATATAAAATTGAGGTGTATCTAAATGAGCGTATCAATTAATTTAAAAAAGCTTAGAATCGAAAAAGGACTTACACAAGAAGAATTAAGTAAAAATTTAAATATTAACAGAGCTACATATGCTCATTACGAAACAGGCAGAAGAGAGCCCGATATTGAAACTTTAAGGTTACTCGCAAAATATTTTAATGTATCTGTAGATTATTTACTAGACACTACAGATAGAACAGAAAATGCTACATTAGGAGATAGAATACGAATTTTACGTGAAGAAAAATCTATAAGCCAATTGGAATTGGCTAAAACACTTAACATAGCTAATACAACATTGTCTCAATACGAATCAGGCAAGAGAATTCCTAGTGATTCTATAAAGAAAAAAATAGCAGAATATTTTAACGTTTCTCTAGATTACTTAATGGGTCTCACGGATAGCAAAACCAATAATCCCCGACCAAAGTTAAGTGAAAAGGATGAACGTGATATAAAAAAAGACCTTAATAAAACACTTGAACAGCTGGAAAATTCGCAAGATGGACTCATGTTTGACGGCGAACCTATGGATGATGAAACCAGGGAATTATTAAGGATAAGCCTTGAAAACTCAATGAGAATTGCCAAACAGGCAGCTAAAAAATATACTCCAAAGAAATACAGAAAATAAAATTGGGGGAATGGGGAATTGAGGGATGTTATAGAGAAAGAAGTACTCCGTCTAATAAAAAAGCATAAAACAAACAACCCTTTTGAAATTGCAAGGGCTGAAAATATTATGATATTAAAAGAACCTCTGGGGAATATAAATGGTTATTATAATAAATATGTACGCCAAAGAATGATACACATAAATCGGGAATTAGAAGAAAACAGCTTTTCTGGCCGCTTTACTTGTGCTCACGAATTAGGCCATATTAGATTTCACCCTAATGCCAATACTCCATTTTTACGTAACACTACTCTTTTTTCAATTAATAAACTAGAAATTCAGGCCAATACTTTTGCGGCATTTATGACCATACCTAAAGACATTTTACTACCTTACAAGGGGTTTACTCTTGTACAAATTGCTTGTGCGGAGGGTATTCCGGTACAAGCCTTGAAGCTAAGATTTAATATGATATAAATAATTAACATTAATAATAATTCTATATTTTTTAACATTTAAAGAACTGATGTTCCAATATTCTGTTTAAGGAGTGTTTTATTATGAAAGATAATATCAAAGTTATCATACCAGAAGATTACCCATACAAAGTAACTTCCAGAGATAAAAAACAATACATACGAGAAATGAATAAATGTATTGAACAATTGGAATTAGATAAAAATATAAGTAAACAAGGTAAAAAGGAAATGCTTGATACAATAAGTGAATTATTTTGGAAGGCTAAAATACTTAACAAAAGAAAATTTGCCCATAAAAATAACTCTAAATTATAATTATTAGAAAGGATGATATAAATGGAATATAGTCAAAAATATATTCAAAAACTTACAAAAACTCTCACTCAGAAAGAACTTGATAAAATAAATAAATATGCCGATAAAGCAATTTCCGAATTGGAAGAATCATATATTTCAATTGGAAACCCCTTGAATGAAGAAGATATAGAAATTCTCTCTAAGAGTATAAGAGAAGCATTGGAACATATGAAGATATGTAATAAATTGAAATATACGCCAAAGAAATATAGAAAAAATAATAAGCTATTTGATTCAGTACATTAAGTACTATATATTTTTTAACTTCAATCAGAACATTAGTTTGATTTTTTATTAAAGGGAGGAATTAATATGGCCAGAAAAACTAATATTGAAATAAATGGAACTAAATATTATAGAATGACTGCCGTAGTTGGCCGCGACGGTAATGGTAAAATTATAAGAAAACAATTTTATGGAAAGGACAAGTCAGATGCAGAAAGTAAAAAAAATGAGTATTTAAATGGAATAAAAAATGGTCTTAATGTAAATTTTCAGGATGTCACCTTAGGCAAACTCATGCACTTATGGTTATTTGAAGTTATGAAATCAAAAATAAAGCCTGCTACTTTTGAAAGATACGAAGGTATATATAGAAACTATGTAAAGAGTGATAGCATATATGGTTCTAAACTTTGCAATATCCAGAGCATACAGCTTCAGAGATATTATAATTTATTATATAAATCCGCTAAAAGCAGTAATGTAATTAAAAATTTAAACAAGTTATTAAAGGAATTTTTTAATTATGCAGTAGATGAAGGATACCTTAATAGAAATCCATGTGCAAGGTTAACTATTCCTGGTTTAAAAGATGTTAAAAAAGAAGAAGTGCAAGTTTTTTCAGATGAGGAAATACATAGATTCGAAGGTGTATTAATTAATCATAGATTGAGAGCGCTATTTTTAATGGCATTAGGCACTGGATTGAGACAAGGTGAATTATTAGGCCTTAAATGGAGTGACATTGATTTTGAAAAAAAAGAAGTCCATGTAAAGAGAGCAATCAAACAAGTTAGTTTAATTAATGATGATGAAAGTAGAGAATTTAAAGTTATAGAACAAATTCCTAAATCTAAAAATAGTGTTAGAACTGTAGCTATACCCTCAAAATTAATTCCAATATTAGAAGAGCATAAATCAAAGCAGCAGGAAGAAAAATCCGCAAATGTAGATTATACTAATAATAATTTTGTATTTGCAACCCCCACTGGCAAAAATATATACGCAAGAAATTTAACCAAAATGTATAGAAGGCTATTAAAAAAGGCAAATGTACCTTATCGTAAATTTCACTGTTTAAGGCACACATATGCTACCAAATTATTTGAGCGTAAAGCAAGGCCTGAAACAGTTCAAAAGCTCCTAGGACATAGTAGTATTTCCACTACAGCAGATATATATACTCACGTTATGCCTAAACAAAAGACTGATGCTGCAGAAACATTAAATGATTTATTTTAACAATCATTTAGCATCATTATTTTTTTATGTGTTAAAAATGTGTTAAAATAAAAAAATCAGCAAATTTTAAATTGCTGAAACCTAGTGTTATCAATGCTTAATGGTGCACCCAGGGAGATTCGAACTCCCGGCCTCTGGATTCGAAGTCCATCACTCTATCCAGCTGAGCTATGGGTGCAAACTGCACTTATTTTAAAAATACAAATGGAGCGGGTGAAGAGAATCGAACTCTCATAACTAGCTTGGAAGGCTAGCACTCTACCATTGAGTTACACCCGCAAATCCATTGCTAAGCAATCACACAAATATATGAGCTCACTAGGGATTTTTAAATTCCCCATTAATCCTAAATGGTCGGGGTGACAGGGCTTGAACCTGCGACCTCATGATCCCTAACCACGCGCGCTACCATCTGCGCCACACCCCGCTATTTACATGGTGCGCCATCGGGGACTCGAACCCCGGGCAACCTGATTAAGAGTCAGATGCTCTACCAACTGAGCTAATGGCGCATGCTGGTGCGTCTTAAGGGATTCGAACCCCCGGCCCACGGCTTAGAAGGCCGTTGCTCTATCCAACTGAGCTAAAGACGCGTATTGCTGGAGCGGGTGAAGAGAATCGAACTCTCATAACTAGCTTGGAAGGCTAGCACTCTACCATTGAGTTACACCCGCAAATCCTTAAATTTTATTTCACCCTTGGAGCGGAAGACGGGATTTGAACCCGCGACGTTCACCTTGGCAAGGTGACGCTCTACCACTGAGCCACTCCCGCACAATAACAAATTCCCTATCTATAATTTTGGTGCAGGTGAAGGGATTTGAACCCCCACGCCATAGGCGCTAGATCCTAAGTCTAGTGCGTCTGCCAATTCCGCCACACCTGCATGTATGAAATTAGAAATCATTATAAACATATGGTGGCTTACCGGGGAATCGAACCCCGGACACCATGATTAAAAGTCATGTGCTCTACCAACTGAGCTAGTAAACCATTAAATGGCTGGGATGGCAGGATTTGAACCTACGAATGATGGAGTCAAAGTCCACTGCCTTACCACTTGGCTACATCCCAACACTGGGGTGAACGATGGGATTCGAACCCACGACAACCAGAACCACAATCTGGCGCTCTACCAGCTGAACTACGTCCACCATATTCTGGTGCGCCATCGGGGACTCGAACCCCGGGCAACCTGATTAAGAGTCAGATGCTCTACCAACTGAGCTAGTACACCATTAAATGGCTGGGATGGCAGGAGTTGAACCTACGAATGATGGAGTCAAAGTCCACTGCCTTACCACTTGGCTACATCCCAACACTGGGGTGAACGATGGGATTCGAACCCACGACAACCAGAACCACAATCTGGCGCTCTACCAGCTGAACTACGTCCACCATATTCTGGTGCGCCATCGGGGACTCGAACCCCGGGCAACCTGATTAAGAGTCAGATGCTCTACCAACTGAGCTAGTACACCATTAAATGGCTGGGATGGCAGGATTTGAACCTACGAATGATGGAGTCAAAGTCCACTGCCTTACCACTTGGCTACATCCCAACACTGGGGTGAACGATGGGATTCGAACCCACGACAACCAGAACCACAATCTGGCGCTCTACCAGCTGAACTACGTCCACCATATTCTGGTGCGCCATCGGGGACTCGAACCCCGGGCAACCTGATTAAGAGTCAGATGCTCTACCAACTGAGCTAATGGCGCATATTGGTGCGTCTTAAGGGATTCGAACCCCCGGCCCACGGCTTAGAAGGCCGTTGCTCTATCCAACTGAGCTAAAGACGCACGCTTGGAGCGGGTGAAGAGAATCGAACTCTCATAACTAGCTTGGAAGGCTAGCACTCTACCATTGAGTTACACCCGCATAATTGTTTAATATTAAGTGATAATATCCCTGTCATAAAATTTCATGAAATCAAATGGTCGGGGTGACAGGGATTGAACCTGCGACCTCATGGTCCCAAACCACGCGCGCTCCCATCTGCGCCACACCCCGACATAAAATATTGGCTTTATTCATACTAGAAGTTTTTTCAAACTCTTGACAACATAAATTATTCTACACGATATATATGGATTCGTCAATACCCAATTTGAGATTTTTTTGTTTTATTCATACTCCCCTTATTTGGGGATTTATAATTTTATCACTAAGTTCTATCACTGCCACACTGTTAAACCCATCTCTAGGAACAGATGGACTTCCTGGATTTATAAACCATATTCCATTTTCATAAATTATCTTGGACACATGCGAATGTCCAAATAAAACTACATCGGCTTCTTCCTCTAAAGCTTTATATTTTAGTCTGGAAAGATCATATTTAACATCATATCTGTGACCATGAGTTATAAAAAATTTCTTGCCTCCTATGACTTCAACTCTTTCGCTGGGAACACTTACAGAAAAATCACAATTTCCCTTTACATTGATAATGGGTCCTCTATAAAACTTTTCAATCTGCAAAACATCCTGAACATTATCCCCCAAATGAATAATTGTATCCATGCCGGAAAAAATACTTTTAACTCTGTCCACAAACTTTCTATCCCTGTGGGTATCACTTATTACTCCTATATGCAAATCTCATACCTTCTTCTCAATATATTTTCCCATCTCAATTTTCAGTTTTTTTAGGGCTCTCGCCCTATGACTTATGGAGTTCTTCAATTCAGCAGACATTTCTCCAAAAGTCATATTGTATTCCGGTACATAAAACAGGGGATCATAGCCAAATCTGTTATTTCCCCTTTCTTCTTCACATATTATACCCTCTATTTCTCCCTGTACTTCAAGTACCTCATCAACTCCCAATATCAATACCATAGTACACAAAAATCTTGCATTTCTACTCTCTCTATTTTTATTCTCCAAAAGTTTTAAGAGTTTCTCATTATTTTTTTTATCATTCCCATGTTCGCCTGCAAATCTTGCAGAATGCACTCCTGGTTCTCCGTTTAATCCTTTTACTATAAGACCCGAATCATCTGCTAATACCATAAACTTTCGTCCAAGAAAATCATATACCGTTTTGGCTTTCTTATAGGCATTCTCCAGGAATGTAGTTCCATTCTCATCGATATCTATATTCACTCCAATTTCCCCCATAGATAAAATCTCCAGGGGGTATTGGGCAAGTATCTGTTTAATCTCCCTTATTTTATTATAATTATTGCTGGCTACCACTAATTTTTTCACTATTTGCCACCTGTCCCTATCCACAGTGAATCCATCTTCAGGCTGTTTTTCTGGGCATGAACCATACTTTTTATTCCTTTTTCTCCCAGAATCATAAGTTCTCTCAAGTCCTCCTTTGTAAACGGGCTCTGTTCTCCTGTACCCTGTATCTCCACAATTTCATCTGAATCTGTCATCACTATATTCATATCTACTTTAGCTCTTGAATCCTCTATATAACACAAATCCAACATTCTTTCATTATCTACAATTCCCACACTTATGGCACTTACAAAATCTCTTATTGGATATATTTTAAAAGGTGATCTTTTGTGGAGCACATTCACAGCATCCACCAATGACACAAATGCTCCAGATATAGAGGCTGTTCTAGTACCACCATCTGCCTGAATTACATCACAATCAATCCATATGGTTTTCTCCCCTATGGCTTTTAAATCCACTACAGATCTGAGTGCCCTGCCGATAAGTCTCTGTATTTCCATGGTCCTTCCATCAATTCTCCCTTTGGTTATATCCCTCACTTTTCTGACCTGAGTAGCTCTGGGAAGCATATTGTATTCACAGGTAATCCAACCTTCACCTTTTCCTTTCAAAAATGGTGGAACTTTATCCTCTATAGATGCAGTACATATTACCTTCGTATCCCCAGTTTCCATAAGCACAGATCCTTCTGCATATTTCGTATAATTTCTCGTTATTTTTATAGGCCTAATTTGATCACATTTTCTACCATCAATTCGCATTTTTTACCTCCAAAACCAAAACTGTATCTTATCAAATCAATTATACATCAATTATTTCAATTTTTCCTCCAATATAAACAATTCATCACTTTTTGGAGGTGTTATCTTCTTCTCTTTTCCACTGCAAACCAGTTTATATGATTCCTCAGTAACTTTCCCTATGATACTGGCTTTAATTCCATTGCTTTTCAACATATGTACCAATCCTTTTCCATCTTCAGTAGTAATGAGCATACTACCTGAAGATACAAATCTCAAAGGATCTACAGAATATTTTCTGCATATTTTCATCGTTATTTCAGTAAGTGGTATCCTATCATCATACACTTTAAATCCAACTTTACTTGCCTTAGCAACTTCCCAAAGCGCTCCCAAAAGCCCTCCTTCAGTTACGTCATGCATAGAATTCACTCCAAATTTGCCGGACAATACACCTTCTTTAACTACACTTATATGCTTTATATAACCCTTTGCTTTCTCTATTTCCTCCGTTGTAAGTATGTCTTTGAGTTTTTCCTCAAAATCATTCACTATAATACTAGTTCCTTCCAGGCACAAATATTTTGTCACTACTATATCATCATCTTTCTTTGCCCCTGAAGTAGCCACAGCTTTATCTTTTTCTCCCTTTCCTATAGCAGTACAGGAAATAACCATCCTATTTACAGCTTTAGTCACTTCTGTATGACCGCCTAATATTTCCACATTTAGCTTTCCTGCCTCCTCACTTACTTCTTCCATAATTTTATTTATATCCTCCAGGCATGAATTCTCAGGAGCTAGAATTGTAACTAAAATTCCCACTGGCTCTACACCACAGGATGCTATATCATTGCAATTTATATGTACTGCAAGCCTACCGCTATTCAGATCAGCACCAGTAATAGGATCTGTAGAAACAACGCATTCTTTATCTCCAAAATTTATAACACTGCAGTCCTCACCTATATCACCCCTTATCCTAACATCTTCTCTCTTAACTGCCCTATTTTTATCTATTATCTCCTTTAAGTCATTCCAATCCAATTTTCCAATTTCCATAAAACTTTCCTTCCTTTCTAAAATAAATAAGCACCATTTTGCATCCTGTTTCATATTATCTATATAGGGATTAATTTATGGTAGGTGTAAATATTTTGAAATATATAGGACCTTTCTTAAAAATCAATAAAATAAAACCCAGTAATGTGAAGCAGCAGCTGTTTTATTTTTCAAAAGAATCTTTAAGAGACATTGTACTACACTCAAAATGTGGAGTTCTCACTTCAGTCAAAGGAATTATCTCAAAAAATACATCCAATTTTGATATTAACACATTTAAAAATGTTTCTCCACTTTTATGTATTTATAGAAAAGCAAATCCTGTTCTCATAAATATAAATGACAGGTTATGCTGGAACGATGACAAATTTAAAAAAGAAATAAACATAGACAGCAATGCATTTATGACATTATGCTTGATGGAACTTTCAGATTACTATAATTCTTTTCATAACATAGATAAGAATAAATACAATTTAGGAAAATTCTATATTGCCCTGAGTAAAAAACAACTAGAGTTTTACGCATCTTATTTTAGAAACAGTGAAGGCGTATTTATTGATAAAAAATGTGAAAGTGGAGCAAATCCAGGAGAAATTAAATTTGTAGACAAATACAAGAAATTCAAATTTTCATCTCAAGCTCTATTAATGGCTGCATACTATAGATGCAGTACTTTGATGGATGGTGAGGGAAAAGAAGATTTTAAAAATTTTTCCTTTGATATTTTAAATATGCTTATTGATTCAAAAAATGATCTGTATGAATTGTCTTTTGAAGAGCTTACAAGATTGTGCTTTGCATTAAATATATTCTACGAGTATTCCAAAGATAACAAATGCAAAGATCTGATACTTGACATATCGGAGCTTATTTTTGAAAAATTTTACCATGCAAATTCTCAGTCCGGCATGGCAAAAGAAACAGACGTTGAAAATGATTCCTTAAACTATATAAATTTTATTATGATATATAAGCATACGAATTTTATAAAATATAAAGAAAATGCAAATTTTATACTTGAAAAACTTTTAAAACTTTATGATTCAGAAAAAGGATTGTTTATAAAGGATACTTCTAAAAAGAATGTAGAATTTACCTGTCTGGAAGTCATGCTGTATCTAATGGCTTTTCTGATAAATGTAGAAGTGTACAAAAATAGAGATAAAAACAATTTAATAGTATTGGATATATTCAAACGTCAACTTATAGATTCAGGTATGATCTTAAGCTGGCCTGAAGCTCCCGATTTAAACAATGTAGAGCGATATAGGAATTTTTCTCTTAGATCAGAAGATCTAATAGAGGAACAAAATTTCAGGACATCCTCAATTCCCTCTCCTGAATCCTGTGAAATAGCACCAGTTTTTTGTAAGTATGTAACTTACAGCATGAAAAAGAAAAAATTTAAATCTGTAAAAGTTTCTTTTGACACATATAAAAATATGTTTATATTTTTCATTGTACTGCATTTTTTAAACCCCAAAATTCCAATCTCTTTCCAAGGATAAATTTTTTATCTTTAGGATATAATAATATCACTCCAGTACAAGCATTTTACAGCTAAACATAAAAATCAATCTGGTTCTTTATAAGGAAGGTGATAGGCAATGATGGATATTAACTGTTCTGAAAGATGCATACATGAGAAAAACGGGAAATGTACTTTAAATCATATTACTGCAATTACAGATCTTTCATCTCCAAAAACAAACTGTATATACTTTTCTCCAAAGAATCAGATAAAAGATAAAGGTCTTTCCCCTTAAATTCACAAGGATAAAAACTTGAAGGATTGTTTTAAAAAATTTTAAGACAATCCCTTTTTATCTGACCTTTAATAATTCAGATAGGCCCTATCCAGCTTTATATTTCCCATTATATTCGCATAGACACCCGAAACATAAGTTTTTGAGACAATAACCGTATTTTCAAAATATAAAGGTACCATAGGCATATCCCGTGCTAAGTCATTCTCGATATCTCTAAATATCTCTATTTTTTGATTTCCATCCTTTTTAAAGGACGAATTCATCAATTTACTGTCAATCTGCAAATTTCTATATCCGTATAAATTATAAGCCCGGGAGGAATTCCACATATTTAAAAATGCAAGTGGATAATCATAGTCTCCTGCATAGTCTATTTCTGCCATATCATAATGCCCCTCCCTCAACTGCTCTTTGAATTTAGACAATTCATATCCCTGACAATTTACTGCTATTCCAGAGATCTTCTCAATACGCTCAGCTATGTCCTCACATACTTTTTTATTTTCCACACTATCCACATATATTAATTTGAGGGATTCATTTTCACCATAATTCAAACCTTTAATCATATCTGCAGCATTTTCCCCCTGTGACTTATCCTGAAAAAATATTTTATTCATAAATTTACCGTTCAATCCATTACTTACATAATTCGGTACATAGGAGTTAGCTGTAACAGCAGTATTACACAGTATGTTTTCTACTATATTTTCTCTATCAACAGCCATGGATACAAAATTTCTAAATTTGACGTCATTTACTACATTTTCTTTTTTCATATTGAAAGCTATGCCTTTACCGCTTAAATTAGGTGAAGTCATGTAATTTACTTTATTTTTTATATTTTTTATTTCTCCCAGTGGGGGATTAGTAAATATATTTACCCTATCTTCTTCAAAAGCTGCCAATGCATTTTCACTGGTTTTTAAAAACGTAAGTATTACCTTGCTGCTTTTCACCTGTGATCTATTCCAATAATAGGTATTTTTCTTTAAAGTAATATCACCATTCTGAGATATGCTGTCTATGACAAAACTTCCCGAATACAATATGGATTTATAATCCTTTTTCCAATCTACGAGTTTATAATCAATATTTCTAAGAGAGTATATAGGCTGTGCAAGTATATTCAGGAGATAGTTACAGGGATAATTTAGCCTTATGCATAACGTTCTGTCATTTAGAGCATTTATGGCAACATTTCCAAAATCACATTTACCCTGCCTGTATTCTTCTGCTCCAAATACACAATTCAGCTGCTGGGCATATATATTGTCCATGTCCTTGCTTAGTATATTAGAAAAAAAGTCCACAAAATCATAGGCGGTAATATTAGATCCATTGCTCCATTTAGCATTTTTCCTTATCTTAAAAGTATAGCTGGTTCCACTTTCATCTACACTCCAATTTTCCGCTATACCGGGAATTATTTTCCCATCTTCATCACTACTCACCAGACCCTCAAATGTATTTGCAAGTATATCCTTTTGCCTTATATTATCAGAATCAAGCATTATTAAATTTTTAGGCGATTCACCTAAATTATATACCAAACTATTTTTATAATCATTGCTCTCAGTTTGCTGAACTTTTTTTTCCAGAGATCCTCCTATCAATGTTATTGAAACCACTGAAATTATTAATATAATACACATTATATAAATAAGTTTCTTCATATATATCTCCTTATTTTCACGATAATAAAATACAGTTTAAATTATTGTCAGTTATTACAAAAATAATCAGATTATATTATAATATTTTTAATATAAATTTTTTATGATATAATGTTCACGTATGTTTTAAGCGCTTTTGTATCCTTAAGATTTTAATTATACGGAGGAGTGTAAAATGTTACTTGTAATAGAAGTTTTAGGTATTTTGACTATGTGTACTGTCATATTCGTCTTAATCTGGGGATTTATAACTGTCAAACAAGTCTTATCACAGCTAAAATATAAAAATTACCTGCTGGAAAAATTAACTCAATATGTACATATGCTTACATCAAAAAAATAAGGCAATCTTTAAGATTGTCTTATTTAAAAACATCAAAATACCTTCATGTACATAAAAAACATAGTCACACAAGCTATTATCACGCAAGTTATAGGATATACTATATTTTTAAAATTACTTCTAAAAATGATCATATTCACAGCCCATATTATCATAGTACCAAATATACTCCACTGCAGCATATAATAATCATTAAAATACTTTACATATGTAAAATGATATGTAGTAAGAAGTGTCAATACCAATGCAATAATAGTGAATATAACACCTATCCATCCTAGTAAACTTATTGTTCTTTTCATTTTTTCCTCCACAGGTTCTTTACCTGAAGTTTAATTTTATCATAAATCAAAACTATTTTTATATTAACTCTCTTCGATTGTTTTGTAAATATTCACAGCATATTTTCAAATTGATTTTCATCAATTATTTTTACTCCAAATTGAATTGCCTTTTCATATTTACTTCCAGTAGATTCACCTGCTATGACATAATCTGTCTTTTTACTTACACTGCCGGAAACCTTAGCTCCTAGAGATTCCAATTTTTCTTTTATGCCCATTCTCGTATAGTTTTTTAAAGTTCCTGTGACCACTACCGTTTTTCCCTTAAATACATTTTCCTCTACATTAATACTCTCAAAATGTGGTTTAATACCTAATTTCAATAATTCATCTATGCTCTCTATTATATTGTCCTGTTTAAAAAATTCTATTATACCTTTTGCCACCGTTTCACCTATATCCGGAATTGATACAAGATCTTCCAGTTCAGCCTTTCGGATATCTCTCAATCTATTAAATTTTTTACACAGATCAGTGGCAGTTTTTTTGCCCACATTCGGTATTCCAAGGGCATATATAAATGAGGACAGATCACAATTTTTACTTTTTTCTATGGCATTTATAAGATTTTGGGATTTTTTTTCTCCAAATTTATCTAAGGTCATTAGATCCTCTTTTTGAATTCTATACAAATCAGCTATGGATTTTATATTTAATTTTTCGAAAAGCTGCCCTGCAGTTTTTTCGCTGAATCCCTCTATATCCATTGCCTCTCTGCTTCCAAAATGAACTATGCTTTTTACCATCTGAGGTTTGCAGGAAAGCGTATTTTCACAAAAATAATGCACACCATCCTTTATAAGTTTACTACCACAGTATGGACACTTTTCAGGGACTTCTATATCCACAGTCTTATCCGCTTCACCATCTTCCACCACCGCCGTAATTTCCGGAATCACATCATTGGATCTTCTTACAAACACCCTGCATCCTATTTTTATTCCCTTTCTCCTTATATCATCCATATTATTCAAAGTAGCCCTTTTTACTGTAGCTCCGCCTAATTCCACCGGCTCCAAAATGGCTGTAGGGGTCACCCTCCCGCTGCGACCTACATTCCACTCAACATCTAAAAGCTGTGTGGTAATCTCCTCTGCCTCAAACTTATAAGCTATGGCCCACTTTGGGAACTTAATGGTATATCCTAGAATTTCTCTTGTTCTCATATCATCTATTACTATTACCACTCCATCTATATCATACTGAAGTTCATTTCTTATACTGTGTACATACTCCAGCTCATTTTTTATCTCATCCATATTGGTACATATCTTAAGATAGCTGTCCTGCGGTAGTCCCATTTCCCTTATAAAATTCATCATCTCCACATAACTTTTAAAGGGTCTGCCTTCATTATATCCCACATCATAAAAAAAGGCTGAAAGATTTCTCCTGGCCGTCTCTTTTATATTCAAGTTTCTAAGAGCCCCCGCAGCACCGTTTCTGAGATTTTTAAGTGGAGTCTTCGCTTTTTTATTGTACTGTTCAAAAGCTTTTTTAGTCATAACAGCTTCCCCGTGTATTTCAACCAGACTGTTATTGTCTATTTTAAGGGGAAGAGACTTTATGGTCTTTGCCTGGGCAGTTATATCCTCTCCAACAATACCCGTGCCTCTAGTAGCTGCTTTTATCAGCATTCCTCTTTCATCATAGGTGCAGTTTATCGTAAGTCCATCAAACTTTTTAGTCAGCACATATTTAAGCTCTGGCAATTTATCCTCATGAGTTAAGTTATAATTATTTACAATTCTTTCATTTCTCCTGTGCCACTCTTCTATGGCATTTACGCTCTGAGCTTTGTCAAGACTCCACAATCTGCCTTTATGTATGTATTTTTGAAACTGAGACAGCACAGTATCCCCCACCCTCTGTGTAGGAGAATAGGGAAAAACAATTCCAGTATCCCTTTCCAATTTTACAAGTTCATCGTATTTCATATCATACTCTTTATCGGAAATACTCGGATTATCCTCAACATAGTATTCGTAGGCATATCTATTTAACTCTTTTATAATTTCATTCATCTTATGCACAATATCATCATTCATCAGATCACCTCATAAGTAAACTGGGAGTACACCCTATACAGCTTCCAATGGCACTATCCCATACATCAAATTTTTTATTCCCATTTTGTCAAAAACTATAGTGAGCTTTATGTCACTTCCACTTTTTGATATGCTGACAATAGTTCCTACCCCAAATTTACTATGTCTTACCTTTATACCCTCTTTTATACCTTCAGGCTTTAAATACTTGTCACCAGGAACATCTCTTTCAGCAGAAATTCCTGCAGCCTCTGATAAATTGCTAGAAACCGCCTTTTTCTTCCATAAAAAAGCATTATTATTCAAAACCCTATTTGAATAACTATTAATATTATTTTCCTTTACAGTATCATATTCCTTCAGTTCGCGGGATATTTCATCTACAAAATCAGACTGCTGATATGAAACTGTCCTGCCAAATACCCTTCTTGTTTCAGCAGAAGTCATATAAAGCTGTTCTTTTGCCCTGGTTATACCCACGTAGCAGAGCCTTCTGGACTCCTCCATTTCCTTGGCACTATCCAACGACTGCATTCCCGGAAATATTCCATTTTCCATCCCAACCATAAATACTACCGGAAATTCCAGCCCTTTCGCGCTGTGTACAGTCATGAGTACAACAGAATCAGCATTGTCATCAAAATTATCTATATCTGAAACAAGGGTCACTTTCTCCAAAAATGCAGAAAGTGAAGTATCTTCTGAAGTAGTTTCAAACTCAGAAGCAGCCGATACGAGTTCTTTAAGATTTTCCACCCTACTTATACTGTCTGCCTCCTTGCTGTCTTTGAGTTCATCCAAATATCCTGTTATATCCAGTATTTCCCTTATGAGACTGGAAACAGGTATTTTATCCCTACTTTTGATAAAGCTGTTTATTATACTTACAAATTTTTTTATAGAATTAATACTTCTCTTGGATAAATTTGATACTTCGTCCACATCCAAAATCACATTGTACAGAGATTCTTCCATAGAATTGGCAAAACCCTGTATCTTTTGTACTGTAGAATCTCCTATATTCCTCTTGGGTACATTTATTATCCTCCTCAAGCTTATATCATCCAGTGGATTATTTATAAATTTCAGATATGCCATAATATCTTTTATTTCTTTTCTATCATAGAACTTAAGTCCTCCAATTATTCTATAAGGTATATTGGATTTCATAAAAGCATCTTCAAAAATACGTGACTGGGCATTGGTTCTGTAAAGCACCGCAAAATCCTTATATTGTCTTTTTTCATCTCTATTCACCATATCTCTTATCTTAAATGCCACATATCTTCCTTCCTCAAGATCAGAATAAGCCCTGTACAATTTTATCTTGTCTCCATTTTCACTTTCAGTCCTAAGCACTTTTTTCTTTCTATTGGAATTATTGCTTATAACATCATTGGCCGCCTTTAATATATTCCCCTTTGATCTATAATTTTGTTCTAACTTTATCACCTTCGCATTTGGATAATCCTGTTCAAAATCCAAAATATTTCTCACATCCGCTCCTCTCCAGGCATAAATACATTGATCGTCATCTCCAACTACACATATATTTTTATGCCCCTGAGCCAATAATTTGACAAATTCATACTGGGACCTGTTAGTATCCTGGTACTCATCCACCATTATATACTCAAATTTTCTCTGGTAAAACTCCAGTACATCCGGATGCTCCTTAAAAAGCTGCACAGTTTTATATATAAGATCATCAAAATCCAAAGCATTATTATCTTTTAACTTTTTTTGATACAACAAATAGACATCTGCAATTTTATTAATTCTAAAATTTCCCTCATTTTCTCTTTTGAACTGCTCCGGAGATACTAAAATATCCTTTTGTCCACTAATTTTATTTATTATCTCCCTATCTGTTATATCCTTGTCATTTATATTCAATTCCTCCATGCACTGCTTTATAAGCACCTTCTGATCATAGCTGTCATATATGGCAAAATTTTTATTATATCCAAGTTTATCTATTTCTCTTCTCAATATTCTCACACAGCTTGAATGAAACGTAGATATCCACATACCTTCCACTTCATCTCCAACAAGTTCCTTTATCCTATCTTTCATCTCTCCGGCAGCCTTGTTGGTAAAAGTTATGGCCAATATTTTTGAAGGATATATATTTAAATCTTTAATCATATGGGCCACTCTATAGGTAAGGACTCTCGTTTTACCTGATCCTGCTCCAGCTAAGATCAGCAGTGGACCGTCTACCGCTGCTACTGCTTCATACTGTTCCCGGTTCAAAAGATTTTTCAAATCCATAAAATTCACTCCTATTTATAGATATAGATCTATATCTTTAATCTAAACTGTATACGTATATCTGCTTCATGTCTAATATTATAACATTTTAGCAGTACTTTAATCATATAAGACATAAAAAATGTGCTGACCCCCATCAACACATCTAAAAATTTTACTTATACTAAAAATATTTTACTTAAGCCTTCCCAATACTATTTTATACCCATCACTTCCATAATTAAGACATCTATTCACTCTGCTTATCGTAGCAGTGCTGGCTCCTGTTGCAGCTGCAATATCTAAATATGTCTTTTTATTGCTGAGCATTTTGGCTACCTGAAGTCTCTGTTCCAAAGATTTTATTTCGTTTATCGTACATATATCATCAAAAAATCTATAACATTCCTCTTTTGTTTTTAAGCACAATACCGCCTCACATAGATAATCCATCTGCTTACTTTCTAATTTGGATCTATATTCTCCCATGAACGCCACTCCTTATTCATGTATGTTTATAAACACATCTTTTATTTAATTTTATCACGTATTAAAATATTAATCTATAAAACTGTAGATATTTTTACAATATAGCATATTATATTGTATTTATTATTCAAATAAATACATTCCATTAATTATTATTGATAAAATTTCAGTATATGTAAAAAAAGTATAATTGTATAAAATAAAAACAGTCCATTGGGGCATGGACTGTTTGCTCATAAATAAAAAGGGGGCTATTATTCCTTTTATTTATTCTTGCATATTCATTATAGTAAAATTAAAACAAAATATCAAGTAGAATATGAATTATTTTATATGGGGTCATCTATATAATTACATAAATATGCATTAAAAAATTTCACGGCTAAATTTTTTTTATACTTTCTATTTCTTCTTTAGACAATTCTCTATATTCCCCTTCCTCTAAACTATCCTCCAATTTTATTGGGCCAAACCGTATTCTTCTCAAATAAACTACATTTTTGCCCAAAGAATTAAACATCTTCTTAACTTGATGAAATTTTCCTTCCTGTACAGTCACCTCTGCCCTGGAACCGTCCTGAGTAGATTCCATGATGTGCAAAGCAGCAGACATACACTTATATCCGTCTTTTAATACTATACCTTTTCCAAATTTATCAACATCGGACTCATTTAAAGGCCTATCTATTTCAGCATAATATACTTTATCCACATGGCTCCTTGGAGATATCAATCTATGATTTAACTTTCCATCATTGGTAATTATGAGTAATCCCCTGGTATCCTTATCAAGTCTTCCTACAGGAAAGGGTTTAAAAGACTGGTATTTAGGCTCCAGAATATCTATAACCGTCTCATCAAAATTATCAAAAGTTGCAGATACAACTCCACAAGGCTTATTCATCAAAATATATATGTATTTTTTATAATCTACATTTTCTCCAGAAATTTCTATACTGCACTCATAGGGATTTATTTTCACAGAATTATCTTTTACAACTGCCCCATTTATTTTAATTTCTCCATTTTTTATTATTGATTTTATTTCTTTTCTAGTGCCATATCCCAAATTGGCCAATATCTTATCCAATCTATCCACTTTACTGACTCCTTTTTTCGTTAATACTATAGTATTTTCCACTTAAAATCAAGCTATTAAAGATTCATATAATTGAATAAATTAATGCATAAAAATACAGAACGCTTTTCACAGTATATCCGGCAGTTCTGTATTCTACAATTATAAATTTAAATCTATATACTTAATTATCCATAATATTGCATAACTTTTTGCACATAATTTCTAGTTTCATAGGGCAGCTTGACAATATCCGAGCTGCTATCTACGCCTCTATTTTTTAAAGTTCCAGGTCCCGCATTATATGCCGCAAGAGCTAGTTCTTTGGAATTTCCAAACATATTGAGCATATTTCTCAGATACTCCGTTCCAGCATCTACATTTTGTTCTACATCATAGGGATTTGTCACACCTAATTCACTAGCCGTCCCAGGCATAAGCTGCATGAGTCCCATGGCTCCTGCAGAAGATTTGGCCTGCGGATTGAAACCGGATTCCTGTTTTATAACTGCCATTATCAAATTTTTATCCACACCGTATTTTCTGGAAGCACTCTCCACCGCTTCATCAATACTCGAATTTCCACTTTTTACGTCATCTCTTACACTATTGTAGATATTATTCAGTCTTTGTCCGCCTCCATATCCCAGCTTGCTCAAGTCCTCATCATCCAGAGAAAGTTTGGATATATCTATATTTCCACTGCTGTCTGACAATGCTTTTGTCAAACTTTCCATAACAAGTTGAAATGAATCCTGGTTTTCAAAGGCCTGCTTGAATATTTCTGTCATAAACTCCAGCTGTAAAACTTTTTGGATATTCTTATCCTGATCTGTAGAATTTATATTATTTAAACTCATTATTTCACCCGCCTAAAAATATATTACTCTTCTTTTATCGTATTAAAGTATATAAACTTAAGTCTGCCGCTATTCGGTCTTAAAAGAGAATATGCTGTAGTCCTCATAGGAAACTTTACTGCGCTGACTTTTACAAAGGGCTAATATTTTATACTCTCCTCTATTAAAAGGAATATAAGTATAATAATTTTTTTTGCTGTAGTCCTGTACTAAATTCCAATCCCCCTTTTCCATGACGTAAAATTCATACATAACATCTTTTCCACCTTCTTTATGAACCGTAAAGGTCACAGGTATACTACATTTAAATTTCAAATTATCACAGGTTATTCTTGTATTAGTTATAGGGAGCGCTTCATTGACTTCTACACATACTTCTTTTTTACAGTCAAATTCTTTTTTACTTTTAACATTTTTTGCAAAAATTTCCAATCTGTATACACCGCCGTATTTGGGAACAAAAGCATATATTTTCTGAGGAACAAAATCTGTTTCCTCCACTTTATGGTTATTTATATTGAGTACATACTTTATAACAACATTTTTAGTGTTTTGCACCACAGAATTTATAACAATTTCATCTCCTACTAAGAAAAGCTCTTTCACAGGATATAGTATGTAATCAATTACGGCAGGAATATAGTCAAAAACCTCTATACTTTTTATTGAATGACAATCATATTCTCTATCGGAATATTGGTCTTTTACCCTCGCTTCCAGCTCATACTTTCCACTTTCCTCTGGAGTAAATTCCATAAAATTATCTTTGCTATAATCTATATTTTTTAATTCAGTCCCCTCTTTCCTTATTAAAAATCCATATTTGAGATCCACTCCACCAGAAGCATTCACCTTCATCTTAATAGTTTTACCCTTTAATACAGGATTATCTACATTTAAGATCATTCCCTCAATTTTAACTGGTTCTCTACTTCTTTCATCTATAATATAATTTAGATATTCTATAGCCTCATAATTTCCCTGAAAAGATCTATCTTTTACCATTAGGATAAGTTTATATCTGCCTGGTTGTTTGCTTTCCCATACATAACTGTCACAGGTAGTATACCCGGAATCTTCACTGTAATTTCCCTCAATCACATACCTGTATAAAAGTTCCCTTCCACCTATGACCTCTGCTTTTAAAGTTATCTTTACTCCGCACAACTGAGGATAGTTCATGTCTGCAATAAAATTTTTTATATAGATTTTATTGTATTTTTTGACTCTAAAATTCAAAACAGCCCTGTCATCAAATTTATTCATGGAATATATATCTTTTGCCAGACATAAAAGTCTATATTCACCACTTTTTTTCTCTACATAACTTACTATCCTTTTTGTAGAATAATTTTGAATGCACTCTGTTTCTCCATTAGAACTTATTTTAAAAAATTTATAGAGTATTGTCCTGTCACTATCATGATCTGAATCTATCTGAAAAATCAGTTCTGAGTCTTCGAGAAGGTCCGAAGTTAAGCATTTAAAATCAGTTATTACCACATTTTTTAAAGAATATACCTGAAATTTTGCACTTTGAAAATCATCAAAATCATTTTTAGAATCTATATTCTTGCATTCTACCAGTATTTCACCCTTTCCTTCGCCTTTAACCACCCAGGAAAGTACATTATCTGCCGAATAATCCTTTATCATTTCCCATTCATCTTCTATTCTTATCCAATACCTGAACAAAAGGGGAAATCTAGTAGTATCCACTGTTATATTAAGCTTGTCTCCTAATTTAAGCTTGTCCTTATCTATATAAATGCCGCTTATTAACTTTTCCTCTGCCTTTCCTATTATATAATCCATCTTAGATACATAATCAAAACTCTTATTTCCTCCTACTTTTTTAGCCTGCACCATCAATATATATTTTCCATCTTTCTCAGGAATCCACTCAATTTTTTCCTCGTTCGTAAAATCCTTTAAGATATCCCATACACCATTACATCCTATCATATACTTATAAACAAGCTTTTGCTTTAAGTTATTATCCACATTGATAATAACTTTTGACTCTTTCGCCTGCGGACTTTTTAAATTACAGTTTATAGCCAGCTCATTCATCTAAATCATCCCCTACGTATAATAATTCCTTTGATCAGATTTTTCTAACTTATATTATACTATAATTCCATATTTTGTAATAGTATTTTTTATGTATTTATTTCTATACAAGGGAATAATTTAAGATAATCACTGAATATCAATGAAATGAATGTATCAACTCAAGTAAATTTTTTTCAAGTCTATGATCATCCTCTTTTGTCCGTTTTTTTGGATTGCAAGTCTTTCCTCCTGATCTTCTCACCTTAGAAGATATATGCCTTTCAAAAAGGAGCTTATCTATATTGTCATTACTGTATATATATCCTTTAGGACTTATGGCATAGGCATTTTTGCCAAGAGCCATGGCTGCCACCCCATAATCCTGACTTACTACTATATCTCCTTTTTCAGTGTTGTTTATAAGATACATATCCACACTTTGAAATCCACTGTCTACATATTCCACACTGCTGTAGTCAGAATCTAAAACATGATTTAAATCACAGTACATTTTCACTGGAACATTGTTTTTTCTGGCAACATTTTCTATTATATCCTTACCTGCACAAGCATCCGCATCTACTAATATTTTCATATTTACAATTGCTATCTCCTCTATTTTTTTTGACTTTTTTTATTGCTCTTCAATTTATCCTTATTATTTTTTAAAAAATTGGCTTTCAGTAAAACAGTAAGGCCGGAAAGTGCCAGCGCACACAAGATAGAAATAATCAACATCTTTATTATTGATATGGGATTAAGCTCTGAAGTATTGACGTAATTTAGCAAACAAAACAAGATCGTATATATTACTAAGGATTTAATAAACACCTTCTTCATAAAAATTTCCTCCTATTAAGTAAATAAAACCCGATTTTACCTATTATTATAGACATGATGAAATCAGCTGTCAACGCAGATTATAAGTACCATTTCTAAGCATCAAAATTCAGACTTGGCTGGATATTTTCATCGGCACTGAAAAAATTTATTATTTCATGTTTGCACTTTAGTAAAAATAATCCTGCCTTATGTACAACAGCACAGTAAAGCAGGTGAATTTAAATTGTCAGTCAAGTATTCCTTCCAATTCCTTCTTTTTATATTCATAACCTGGTTTTCCGAGGAAGGCAAACATATTTTTCTTATAGGTCTCAACTCCCGGCTGGTCGAATGGATTTATTCCCATCAAATAACCGCCAATTCCACAAGATTTTTCAAAAAAATATACCATATACCCAAAGTAATAGGCAGTTAATTCAGGTACATTTAAAACTATTACCGGTACGTTTCCCTTATTATGGGCTAAAACTGTTCCTTTAAAAGCTTGATGATTTATAAAATCTATAGATTTTCCATCCAGGAAATTAATTCCATCAACATTTTCATTATCTTTTTCTATGAATATCTCCCTTCTAGGCTTTTCTACATTTATGAAAGTTTCAAACATTATTCTCAAACCCTGCTGTATATACTGACCCATTGAATGGAGATCTGTAGAAAAATCCACCGAAGCGGGAAATATACCTTTGTTATCCTTACCCTGACTCTCCGCAAATAACTGCTTCCACCATTCTCCGAAATAGTGAAGACAGGGCTCAAAATTTACTATCATTTCAATGATTTTTTCTTTTTTATACAGTATGTTCCTAACTGCTGCATATTGATATGCAGGATTTTTTTGAAGATCTTCTATTCTACATTCCAACCGTGCATCTTCTGCACCCCTAATCATTTCGTCTATATCTATACCTGAAGCCGCTATTGGTAAAAGTCCTACTGCCGTGAGTACAGAATATCTTCCACCTACATCATCTGGTATGGTGAATGTCTCATATCCCTCTCTATCTGCTATTTCCCTTAAAACACCCTTTTTACTGTCTGTAGTTACATATATTCTATTTCTAGTTTCCTCTTTCCCATATTTTTTCTCAAGCAATTTTTTAAATATTCTAAATGCAACTGCTGGCTCTGTGGTCGTTCCAGATTTTGAAATAACATTTATAGATAAATTCATTTCCTCTACAGTATGAATCAAATCATACATATAGGTTGAACTCATATTATTACCTGCATAAAATACAGCCAAATTCCTTCTTTTATCCTTTGGTAGTATATTGTTAAAACTATGTGAAAGCATTTCTATAGCTGCTCTAGCTCCTAAATATGAACCCCCTATTCCTATAATTATTAAGGCATCAGATTTTTCCCTTATTTTTTGTGCCGCAATTTTTATTCTTCTAAATTCATTTTCATCATAATATACAGGTAAGTCAACCCATCCCAGCTGATCATTTCCTCTTCCATTTTTATTTTCTATCATATTGTGGGCAATTGATATATCTGACTGCATGTTCATAATTTCTTTTTCCTGTACGTATGGAGCAACTTTGCTTAAATCCAATTTTATACCCTTATTCAACACAGTTGATTTCCACCTCCAGAATCTATAATTTTTTCTCAATACAATGATAGTATAGCACTATTATTAAATCTATCTTAAAAATACCCATTTATAATTTGCCCAATATTTTTATATCTATTATATATATTCCATAAAATTCTGCAGATCGACAATCTGAACCTAAGAATCACTCGATTGCCTGCCTGGCAAAGAATGAAGTCTATCTGTCTTAGATAAAATTACTGCAATAAATATGATTATGCATCCAATGACCATTTTTTTTGTAAATACCTCCCCCATCAAAAGTATAGACAAAAAACATCCAAAGACTGATTCCAGTGACAATATTATTGAAGCATGGGTATCAGATGTATACTTCTGCGCTACATTTTGTACTAAGAATGCAATAGTCGTATTAAATATTATGAGATACAATATTCCAGCTATTCCTCTGCTATCCGGGACATGCATATGGGGCTCGAATATCAACGCACTTATCAACGTAAATATACCTGCGGATAACAATTGTACCGTTGTTAAATGTATAGGATTTATATCCCTCTTAGCATAGATTCCAATCAAAATTATCTGGAAAGAATAAACAACTGTAAAAAGCAGTGTAAGGCTGTCTCCAAAACTTATGGATATATTTTGCTGCAGACTCAAAAATCCTATTCCTATTAAAGTTAAAAAGCCGGCCAATACTGCATAAATATTAGGTGCTTTTTTAGTCACCAGCCAGGAAGCAAAAGGTACTATTGCAGCATAGGAAGCAGTTAAGAAGGACTGCTTTCCAGCTGTTGTATATTTAAGCCCAACAGTCTGAAAGGTCTGCCCTGCGTATAAGATCAGCCCCAGGGTAATTCCAGCTATAAAACTTTGTCTGTCTATTTTTATCATTTTTTTAAAAAATATCATATATAAAATGATTCCTGAACACAAAAATCTAAAGGACAACAGATAAAATGGAGTAATACTCAATAAAGCTATTTTTGCAGCTATAAAACCTCCTCCCCATATTACTGCAACCACTAGAAGAGAAATATCTGCAATTAAGGATTTCCTTACATCTGCATTTTCCACTTATATATCCCCCTAATTAAAATGTTACATTCATTATACAATATTTTCGGCACATTTTTAACAAATGTGATATCTTTTAATATATCTATGAATTTAGAAGTATTATCAAATAATAGTTCTCTGATAAATATACATTTATGGAAAAGGAGAGCTTTTGCAAGTTCTCCTTTTCCATATTTAACATCACTCAATTAATGCTTGGCCGCCTTATTGATTGATATCCGAGAAAGCTGATACCACAGCTTGCTTTAATTTAACAAATACCCGGATGATTCTGTAAAGTACACCTTTATCCTGCGCGTCTGAATCCGCATTTGTTATATTCTCATTACCACTGTCCTTGTTGATTTCCTGCGTTCTCAGAATCACCTGTATGCTCCTGGGCGAAGGGTTTTTGCTGGAAGTAAAGGAGATCAGTTCTGCTTTCGGATCCAGATACAGCAGCCTGTTCTCATTCTCAAATTTATCGATTTCCTTATCTGCAGTAGACTTAATAGAATCATTTGCCTTCCTCATGGTAGGTACGCTTTTAATTCCCTCAAGGCTCTGCTTAAGTACTCCGATAAGGCCTTTAAGCATATCACTGTTGCCCTGGCTGATATCGCCGCTGCTGTTTTTAAGTACAGATTCAAAGCTGCTCAGAAAATTCTGTGAACTATTAAGACCTTTGGTCATACTGTCCAGCAGGGTTCCCATATCCTGCAGTGCTTTTATAGAACTGCTCTTATACTTATTTGCTGTATCATTGACTGCTGAAATATTGTCAATAAGGGTTTCACTTTTTGTCAGCAAGCTGCTGGTGTTTGACAATATTTCCGATTGTTCACTGAGCATATCATCTGTAACCTCATTTGCCCTGTCAAAATCTTCGAAATAATCTTCTATCAAAGATATGCTTGAATTGACGGTATTTAAATAATCTTTACCATTTTCACTTATATCAGATGTTTGGTCAAGCAGTTCACTGGTGGAATCGCATGCTGCAGCAAGATCTGAGAGCGTTGAATCAACATAGGAGAGCATTTGTTGTATGTTACTATATAATGCCATCAGAACTTTCTTCAGCTCTTCATTTTCAATACCCTGTAAATACTTTTCGGCAATTCCTGACAATTCCCCACTTACACTTTTCATGGCATCTGACAATGTGGATATGTCAGAACTCACTGCATTCAACTTGTTGCTCAAGTCAGAGGAGCTGTCACTCAAATTCTCCAGATCTGCCTGCATATCTTCTATATCCGATCTGGTACGCTGAAGCAGTTCATCTCTTTCATCGGATTTGCTGTTTACATCTTTCACAACATCACGCAGTTCCTCAATGTCATCCTGTACGTTTTTGATGGAAGCCTTATATTTCTCCAGTTCAGTCTTTGTACTTTCAATGGTTTTTGTCATAGCATTCAAATCATAGTTCAAATCTTCAATAGCATTTTCCCCCTCATTGATATGGGGAATCATTGCCGCCGTATTGGATGCCACTTTTGACAAATCCGCCAATGCCGTTTCTGATTTATCAAACAAACTATCTTTTGATACACTTATATTACTGTTAGCGCGGTCCAATGAGGATAAACCAGACTTAGCTCGTGACAGACCGCTTTGCATATTTTCAGCTGTTTGTAAAAGTGCATTTGTACTGTCATAGATGGAATTCATGGAATCTCTAAACGTGTCGATGTTATCTTTAAGATCCTTCACATCCTGCAGCTGACTCAGAGTTCCCGGCACCATGGTCAGCAGAATACCATCGGTTTCAAAGCTATTCGTACCGATACGGAGGGTAAAGGTATCTTTCTCTCCCGGAAGTGCGGCAAACAAAATGATTTTTTTATTGCCTATGGTCTGAACCTGTGCACCCGGCGCATCCACGCTTGACGCTTTTGACATATCCACTATGGTCTGCATTTGCAAAAGCATATTGTTTCTGTAATACATGTTGGCCTTGGTATTTGGCGTCACCTTTACATCAATCTGTATCAAACCAGATGCACCAACCAATTTGGATGCAGCTATGGGAGTGCCATTAAGGGAATAGGACACATCCACATTCCATGGTAAAACTACAGTTCCCTTTTTGGGAGTGCATTCATAATAGAATCGTCCCTTGTAGTTGTTCAGATTCCAACTGACAGCTCCATTCTTCATCGTGGGAACAACATTGTTGGACATATTGCTCACCTTTTCATATTCACCATAGTCTGTGAATTGTTGATTCCCATTTAAATTGCAGCTTTTTACAATGTTTATATTGGTTGGTGTACCGTAATAATCCAGATTTACATAAGCAGATTCATCCACCGAGACCTTGGGTGCTGCCGCTGTGGCCGTGCCGGACAAGGTGACGGGCAAAATCAAGAGTGCTAATATACTTGATAGAATTCTTTTCCTAATTTTCATTCTTCAATCCCTCCAAACTTTCAGAAGATTTATCCTCTATTGTCTTGGGCAACACTTCTCCCAACTGCAGCTTATCTGCAAGTTTCTTCCTTGCTTTGTCTTTCAGCTGGTTCATCCTGGAAATATGCTTGTAGATGCGTCCATCAAAAATATACAGTAGTGCCGGCAGCAGCAAGACAACCATTGCAATACTCATCAGTGCACCACGTCCAATTAGATGTCCCATGGCACCAATGGCGGCAATACTTGAAGTAAAGTAAAGTGTATATCCTGCAAAGGAAAGAATGAGCCCAGAATTCATGATAGGCGGAACCGCTGCCCAAATCGTTTCTAGAATGGCCTCTCTCTTATCCAAATGCATTCGGTATTCTAAATAGTAGTTGGTCATCAATATTGAATAGTCTACAGTTGCAGCCAACTGGATGCAGCTGACTATAATGTAACCCATGAAAATCATGTTCTCCCCCATGAAATAAGGTACTGCCATATTGAAAAAAATCGCTATTTCAATAGGCACTACCAGCAGAATGGGAATCAACAGTGATTTAAATACAATCACTGCCACGATTACCACCCCTATTAGAGAAAGTTTGTCCACGAATGTATAATCACGGGTGAGTATGGTTTTGATATCCTGTGTAAAGGTAGTAGCTCCAATCAAAGACGAATGCTGAGGATAATACTTTTGAACAATGGCCTTGATCCCATCAGCATATCGAAATGCCGCATCACTTTCTTCCCGCGTTCTTATGTAAATTAAAATACGTGCATATTTTCCCGAGTGAAGCTGTGTGGTGATTCTATTTGGAATAATGCTTTCCGGTATACCCTCCGGCAGTGTATTTTCCAGCGAGGTTACTTTTTTCACATAACTGAGCTTCCCCAATTCATCGGACAATTCCTTCTCCTTTATGTTGGAGTCATCTGGTATCAATGCCATAAGCATATTGCTTTTTCCAAAAATCCTGTCAATTTCCTGCTCATCTTTATAGACCTGCGTACCTTCTCCCGCACCTACCGCCGAATTGCCGAAAAGAAAACTGTTCATGTCTTTTGCAATAAAACAGGGCACCGCCAAAAATATAGCAAGTCCCAATGCCACATATTTGATCTTTAAAATACCTTTGCCCAGCCTCTTAGGGAGCTTTACCAGTTTACGATGCGCAGTTTTTTGAATCATATTTTGGCTTCGGATAATCAGGGAAGGCATCAGAAACAAAACAGTCAGCAAACTGATAAAAATTCCCTTTGCCAGAACAATTCCCAGGTCATATCCTATGGAAAACTTCATGAGAGTCAGCGCCAAAAAACCGATAATGGTTGCCATGCCACAGGCTATAATGGAGGATGCGGATTGCCGTATGGCAATTTCAATGGCTTCTTTGGGCTCTTTACCTGCATCTTTTTCTTCGGTGAACGCATGCATCAGAAAAATTGAATAATCCATTGCAACGGCCATCTGCAGAACGGGGGCCACACTTGCAGTCATAAATGAGATCTCTCCCAAAAATACGTTTGTTCCCATATTAATCACAATGGCAATCCCCATGACCAGAAGGAACAACAATGGCTCAAGCCACGCTGTCGTTGTCAATATAAGTACCAATGCCACAACGGCGATTACAATTACCGTAGCGCTTTTCATTTCCTTGTTCAAGCTCTCATTCAAGGATTTATTCTGAACAGCAGGTCCTGTAAAGCTGCCCTTATCACCTACAATTTCATAAATCTTGTCCAGTGCCTTCGATGTCCTCTGGTCGGAATCCCCTTTGACAAAGGAAATATCCATCACTGCACAATTGTCTTTATAATAATCCTGGATATTTTCGGCTTTTATAAAGGTATCAGAAGTATATACATCGGTATACTTTTCAATATTTTCTGCCGTATCTGCCCAAAATACTGTATCTACGCCATCCACCGCCTCTATCTCTTCCTTATACAGCTTTGCCTGATACAGGGATACATTCTTGATCATGATGCGGGCGGTACCTGGATAGCCAAATTCTTTCTCCATAAGGTTCAGGCCGACTTTGGATGCCGCCGTATTCGGCAGATATTTGGTGAGATCATAATTGACTTTCACAAATAGATATAAAAATATGCTGATTACGACCATGACTGCAAAAAATATTTCAATATACTTACTTTTATTTACAATAAAATTGACTACTAGATCGGATGGTTTAGTTTTTATTCTGTTCTTCATCAAGCTTCTCCTTCTCCATTCCTTATACACTTATTCCAAAATACACGATCAAATCATATGTATGAACATTTCAAGAGGTCTTTCCTATCCTATAACTTCGACAGTTTTATCTTCGGTTCTACCTGACTTTAGAATTCGATTCAGGAAACAATTTTAATTCATTATCATAGTAATTTTCTTGTACTTAAATCTATACCTTCTTTATTTATAAATAAACATTTATTCATTAATTTAAGTAAAAATTATTTCAATGCATTAATACATATTTTTGCTATTCTTTTAGCTTCTTCTTCTGTAAATTTTTTATTATTTTCTAATTCCAGCGAAAATGATAGATACCTAAATGGAATTGTAAAGGACACAACCAATACCTCCGCAGCAGTTACATTAGATTTAAATTCACCCGTTCTTTTCCCCAATTCAATACATTTTTTCGCCAGATTCAGTATGCCATTAAATCTATTAAACTTTTCCTTTGTGGGTATTCTCAAATCCATCACAACTGAAGCAGCAAATTTTGCCATCATCGGCTCCCTGTTTGCATTCATAAATAATTTTCTTATTGTTCTACATCCAGCTTCATACATAGTATCAGAAGAATCAATATCTGCTATAAAGTCATTAATTATCACGCTCATTTCCGAGTCCACCAATTCCTGTACTAATTCCTCTTTACTATTATAATATCTATACAAATATCCAGGAGAAACTCCTGCTTTTTCACAAATTAAAGCGATTGATACGCTGGAATATCCGTAATCTATTATACACTCCATCACTGCTTTTTTAATATTATCTATTTTTTTAGGATCTGCAATTCTAGCCATTTCATATCACCATCCAAAAATACAAATAAATAAATGAACATTTATTTATTTGTATTTTATATCTATTCTATTTACATGTCAAACTAATTTTAAAAGAGAATAAGAATGTTTTTAGTTAGTCACCCTCCGGGCTTTATCTCTCCCATGAAGTCGCTGCGGTTAATCTGACAGCAGAGAAAGAGTTCTGAATTTCCCCAAAACTCTTTTTATCAATTAACCCTCTCCAATTTCGTCAATTAACCAAGGCGAATTCTTGTCTTTTCTAATAAGTGTGCACCATTTAATATCTTTCCCACTGTCTTCAGGACCAACACCATCTTTTTTATATTCAACTGTATACTCAACCTTATAAATCTTTATGTTTTCAGCTTTTGCATGTGTTATTATGCCACGACCATATTTCATATAAACTTCTTTTTGTGATGGTCTTCTATCTTCAGATTTCTCCAAAACTCATTTAACAGCTAAACTACGCCTTTCTTTGTGTTTCTCATTTTTCCTATCCCTGACTTTGCAATATTTATGGGGCATTTTGGGTTTTCACATATTATTTTGACATTTAATATATACAATAAAACATGAGGTAAGTATATAATTATACAATCTCTTATACCTAGGAACCAGACAATACAATAGGATAAAAGCTCATCTAAATATCAGATGAGCTTTTATTCTATTTTTAAATAGATCCCTCTAAAATAAGCTATCTCTAGCCTTTCGGCACCATCATCCTAACCTTGAATTGATTATCTAAACTATCAATTAATTTATTTCCATTTTCATCAGAAGTAAGCAGTACTTCTCCTAAATTATACGCCCCATAATCGTTGAACCATCCTTCCTTATTTTTGACGGCAGAAGAAATGGGTTCCTATTTTATAGGAGCCCTAAACCATTTTGCGAGGCGTTTATAAATGGCACATAATTAAGTATTAACTTCTTACTTCTTAGAGAGGAATTCCTTTACTACCATATAATTATGTTTTTGTTATCTATATTTTACCATTATAATAAGGAAAAACAATAGTCTAAATATTAAGAATAATTTAATATTTTATGGACATATTATTAATTAATAAATTTCTTAATTTTATTAGTTCTATAACTAAGTACCTCCAGCTTTTTACACTGGAGGTTTATTGATTGCAAATTAATTAGCCACCTTGTAGGGTTTTATTTTTTCTAGCGTTAACAATTTAGTAATTATTAAATTGATAAAAATAATAAAAATGCTATGGGTGCATTTAAATAATTCGAATTTAAATATACCATGATATT
>NZ_JBHMIY010000021.1:0-75067 GCF_042436595.1 Clostridium sp. MT-14 | reverse complement strand
TCGCTCAAAGCCAAATATTTTCATTACGTTTTGTGCCTTGAGCTAGGCGAAAGGAATGGATATAAACATGAAAAAATATATAAACTAAAAGTAATAGGGCCACTTGGAAATGTGGAAAAGACTGTTGAGAACATAATTAGACTATTGAAGTTGAAGCAGTAAAAAGTTTTCACAAATTATAGTCATGTACTTGACAAGTTAGTTTTAAATCATTATACTATAGTCAAGTACTTGACAAAAATACCTAGGTAATTAAAATTAGTGAAAGGAAGGTATTTCACATGAGTGAAATAAGAGAAGAAATTTTAGAACAGTTTGTACATCTGCATACATTGCTGCATCGCTGTCAAATGAAAAATTTTAAAAATTTTGGACCATGGGGTAACCCCCACAGAGGACAGGGACGTGTTCTTTCAATTCTGAAGATGAAACCTGAGATCAGCCAGAAAGAATTGACCTATCTTTTAGATATGAGCAGGCAGGCCCTGGCGGAACTTTTGAGTAAACTAGAAAAAAATGGATATATTGAGCGTAAGACGTCAGAGGAAGATCGCCGCAGCTTCAATATAAAACTGACTGAAAAAGGTGCTGCAGCAGCCGGTAAGATGGACGATGATACATCGCCTGAACTGGATAAGGTGTTTGACTGTCTGAGCGATGAGGAACTGTCCAACCTCAGTGAATATCTCAAGCGTATTATTGAAGGGCTTCAAAAGCAATTCGGAGGCGACAACGAGGATTTTCGCAAACAGATGCTGGAGAAATTTATGGAACATGGCCATCACCTTAGAGAACACGGAGATGTTTTTTTTGGAGGCGGATTTCATCATGGGTGGTGCGGCAGACATGACAAAGACATGGAAAAAGAGAGAGATTGATATTGTTTCAGCTGTTTTAGCAAAAGATTTGACCAAAGTATAATATATCAAGATGAAATATAAAATTTAATATATGTGTTTGCAGAGGAACCATTTTGGTTGAGAAGGCTAAAACCTGACTCTTTGAACCTGTTTAAGTTAATACTGGCGTAGGGAGCAAATTAATTATTTTAATAATTATAAAGTGTTTATTGTTTCCCAATAAGCACTTTTTTATTTGATTATATGTAAAAAGGAGAGAGGATAAATGACAAATTTCTTGGAGAATGAAAATGTAGTTAAAAAGCTGGAACAATATTTACAATGTTTTAAAAACAAGAGTATAGGTATAAGTGTAGAAGGTAGATTAAGTAGATTGTTATCTTATAATAAAGCTATATTTTATAAAAATGCTAAAAGTATTGTAATAGACTCGGAACATAAGGATAATAAATTTGAGTTGGAGTTATCTTCTATAAAAAGCTGTACTAAAGAGGTTTGCGGAGGATTACAGGATGTACTGATAATATTGTATGACAATACATATATACAAATTTATAATAAGTAATTAAATTGTGATAAATTTAAAGTGAAAATGTAAATATGGTGTGGACAAGATTTATCCAAAAGTAGTTGCTGCTTAACCTGTCATGCTGTAAAACTGGGAGGTTTAGAACTAGAAATTAATGCCACAGCATTTGCAAATACTGCGGCATTAATTATATAATGATATTTACGGAATTAAAACTTTGTTAAAAATCGTATAGAATGTATAAATTATATAATACTAGTTTTTCTATATGATAATCAAAAAATTTAAAGAGGAGAATCGTATGGATTATATATCAAACAACAAGCAACCAATTAGTGTAAAACAAGTATATAGAAGTATTCGAGATAGAATATTAAATCTTGATTTGGAGCCGGGACAAAAAATTAGTGAAAATCAAATGTGCAGAGAGTATGATGTTTCACGTTTTATCATCCGTAATGTATTTACACGTTTAGATCAATTGGAATTATTAACTGTATATCCGCAGAGGGGAACCTATGTAAGTTTAATCGATATAGATTATATAGATGATCTACTAGTACTTAGAACTGCAGTGGAAAAAGAAGTACTGTATGAAATGTTTACAAAGCTCGAAGAAGATAAGAGACTGTCATTGGTGGAAGGACTGGAAAAAAACTTAAAATTACAAAATAATTGTCGAAATATGACATCATATAGTAAAAATTTTCAAGACTTAGATTCTCAATTTCATAAGATTATAATTGACAGTGTAAAACGTTACAGACTGGTAAAAATTTTGGAGAATCCAATGCTTCATATTATAAGATGGCGTAATTTCGATGTAGCTTTTGTTAATAAAATGCCTGAAATAATAGAAGAACATAAAGCCGTAGCAGATGCAATTAAGGAAAATAATTTAAATAAAGCTCAACATGCTATAGAAAAGCATTTGGAAACTAATGCTGGGATGATTGACAGGGCAAAAAAAGAATATCCCCAATATTTTACAAAATGAAAATTATGTATACAAATGTATATATAGAGGTGTTCAATCATTCGAAAGGAGTAGAATCAATTTAAATAAGCTGTCACGGATGTGAGCTGCTTCATGTCAAGTAGACAAATGAAAAAATAAAAAATTTTTGTATCTCCAGCCATGTTTATTTTGTTGGAGATATTTTTATGCTGCTCTATTATTTAGATAATCCCTAATATTCCAAGGGATTTCAATTCCTGTTTTGTAATAGCTTTGCTGATAAATAAATTAATAACTTCAAATCTTTGTGAAATTATTTACAAATAAAAAAGAATGTGCTACTATATACTTGTGAACTTGTTAACAAGGATACAAGAATACAAGGATACAAGAACGGGATATTATAGGATAAATATATGAATATGTTAATTGATATTGATAAGGATTGATTTACAGAATTTGTATTACAAATAAAGGAGGAATCCTCAAGTATGTATACACTGGGAGTTGATATAGGATCAACAACATCAAAATGTGTCATCTTGAAAGATGGAAAAAAAGTAATTGCTTCTTCCATCGTAACTGCAGGAACTGGAACAAAAGGACCTGATAAGTCAAGAAAAAAAGTATTAGAAAAATCTGGATTGAAACAAGATGATTTAAGATATGTTGTAGTGACAGGATATGGAAGATCTACCTATGCTTATGCTGATGCAGAAATAAGTGAATTAACCTGTCATGCATTGGGGGCTCAGCACGTATTCCCTGATGCAAGGACAATTATTGATATTGGTGGACAAGATGCAAAAGTTCTTAGCTTGAATGAAAAAGGTAGAATGGTAAATTTCTTGATGAATGATAAGTGTGCAGCAGGAACAGGAAGATTTTTGGATGTTATGGCTAGGATTTTGCAGCTGGATATTGGTGATTTGGAAGTCAAGGCGGCAGCGGCAAAACATCCTGTTAAAATTTCCAGTACCTGTACTGTATTTGCAGAATCGGAAGTGATATCTCAATTGGCAGCCGGAGTTGAATTGAATGATCTTGTTGCCGGAATCTGCAGCTCTGTAGCAAGTCGAGTTGCCTCTCTTGCAAAGCGTATTGGGATAAGGGAAAAGGTTTGTATGAGCGGCGGTGTAGCTCGCAATGGCGGGGTTAGAGATGCCATGTCAAAGGAACTGGGAGTAGAAATTTTTTATTCACCTTCTGCTCAATTGATGGGTGCACTTGGTGCAGCATTAGCT
The DNA here is from genome assembly GCF_042436595.1 of Clostridium sp. MT-14. Classification (NCBI taxonomy): domain Bacteria; kingdom Bacillati; phylum Bacillota; class Clostridia; order Eubacteriales; family Clostridiaceae; genus Clostridium; species Clostridium sp. MT-14. The sequence continues at coordinate 71,476 of NZ_JBHMIY010000021.1, read as the reverse complement.
GCTTATAATAAAGTGAATTAAAAAGAAGGAGGAGTTAGAAATGGCCGAAGAAAAGAAAAAGAAGAAAAGAAGGATTTTGGATCCTAATTCAGCTGCATATAAGCTGAATCAGATTATTGTAAACCATTATAAAGGAGTTCAGGAGGCAAAAGACAGGGGAGAAAAAATTGGATGGTGTGCAAGTAACTTTCCACAGGAAATTTTTCAGACAATGGGAATTAAAGTCTGTTATCCGGAAAATCAGGCAGCGGCAATTGCGGCCAGAGGAGCAGGTGAAAGATTATGTTCCGAAGCAGAGAGCGAAGGCTATCCCAATGATATTTGTGCCTATGCAAGGATAAGTCTTGCCTATACAAAATTGAAGGATGTCAAAGAACAGAATATGCCGCAGCCGGATTTTCTATTATGTTGTAACAATATTTGCAACTGTATGATCAAATGGTATGAATGTATTGCCAAAAAACTAAATATACCGCTTATTTTAATAGATATACCGTTTAATCCTGATTATGAAGTATCGGATGCCCAGGTTGCCTATATCAAAAGTCAGTTTATAGATGCAATTAAACAGCTGGAAAAAATAACGGGAAAGAAATGGGACAACAATAAATTCAAGGAAGTTATGAAAATCTCAAATCGTACTTCGAGAGCATGGCTTGAAGCTACCAGTTACACTAAATATCAACCTTCTCCATTAAATGGTTTTGATTTGTTGAACCACATGGCAGTGGCAGTATGTGCAAGGGGAACGGTAGAAGCTGCAGAGGCATTTGAAACTTTAGTTGAGGAATACAAAAAGGCTGTTAAAGAAGGTACAAGCACTTTCCGCGCAGATGAGAAATATAGAATTATGTTTGAGGGAATTGCATGCTGGCCTTATCTTCGTGTTACATCTAAAGGTCTTAAATCCAGGGGAATAAATATGGTAGCAACAATTTATGCAGATGCCTTTGGATTCTTATATGATGATTTTGACGGCCTTGTAAAAGCTTATTGCAGGGTTCCCAATGCCATAAATCTGGAACTTGCCCGTGATAAGAGAGTTGCCCTGGCCAAAAAAACTGGAGCAGAAGGTTTGCTAGTACATACCAATAGATCCTGCAAACTCTGGAGCGGATTCATGTATGAAATGAGCCGACAGATTGGAGAAGAATGTGATATACCTGTTGCATCCTTTGATGGAGATCAAGCTGATCCACGTAATTTCTCGGAAGCCCAGTATGAAACCCGTGTGCAGGGATTAACTGAAATTATGGAAGCAAATAAGGGGGACAAATAAAATGGATGTATTAAATAAATTGTTAGCGGAATTTCATGATATTGCTGAAAACCCGGATAAGCAGCTTCAGTATTATCTTAGTGAAGGTAAGAAAGTGGTTCTCTGTGCACCTGTGTATACACCTGAGGAAATTGTACATTCTATGGGAATTGTTCCGATGGGAGCCTGGGGTGCAGATATTGAGATAAAGGAAGCCAAAAAGTATTTTCCTGCATTTATATGCAGTATAATGCAATCTATTTTGGAACTCGGAATTACCGGCAAGTATAGAGGAGTATCAGCTATTCTAATACCTTCCCTATGTGACTCACTGAAATGCCTTGGACAAAACTGGAAATATGCAGTGAAAGATATTCCTTTTATACCAATGACTTATCCGCAGAACAGAGCCAGCGAAGGAGGAAAAAAATTTACCAGAGCTGGATATGAGAGAGTTATAAAAGATCTTGAAAAAGCAACTGGATCATCTTTCTCTGAAGAATCACTCTGGAATTCCATCAAAATCTACAATGCACACAATGCTGCAATGAGAAAATTAAGTGATCTGCTTGTTGAGTATCCACAAATAACCGTTTCGCAGAGAAGCGACATATTCAAGAGTGCATATTTTATGGAAAAAGAAAAACATACTGAATTGGTAAATAAATTTATACAGGCTTTGAGAGAAAGCGGTAAAGGAAAAGATAGAAAGATCAAAATTGTCACATCTGGAATTTTGGCTGACAGTAGAAACCTGTTGAATATTCTGGATGACAATAATATGCAGGTTGTGGGAGATGATATTGCAGATGAATCACGTCAGTATAGAGTAGATACGGACACAGAATCTGAAAAGTCGTCTCTGGACGCACTTAGTGCAAAATTTTCTAATATGGGTAATTGCTCTGTATTATATGATGTGGACAAGAAAAGGGCTGACTATATTGTAAATTTGGCAGAGCGTACGGGTGCGAATGGGGTAATTATTTTCATGACCAAGTTCTGTGACCCCGAGGAATTTGACTGTGTATTTGTAAGAAAAGCCCTTGATTCAGCAGATATTCCAAGTACAGTGATTGAAGTTGACAGGCAGATGGCTAATTATGAACAGGCTAAAACAGCAATCCAAACTTTTAAAGAAATGCTTAGTTAAGTTTTAGATTATTTACCTTAATTAGAAAAGGAAGATCTGATATATGAGATTGGAAAATATAACAATAGGGCAAGTTTTGTTACAGAGGTTGAAAACTATGGCAGACGAAAGTGCATTTGAATACAGGGATGTTTTTTATACCTGGAGAGATTTAGACGAACTTTCCGATGTATTTGCAGTTAAATTCCTGAAGCGCGGCATTAAATACAATACTCATGTTGCCATTTGGGGCGGCAATACTCCAAATTGGATAATTACCTATGTGGCATTAGCTAAAATTGGAGCTGTATCCGTGTTAATAAACCCAAGATATAAGGAAGAAGAATTAGCTAAAACTTTTGAATATTCAGATGTAGAGTATGTTTGTTATGGTGATTGCTGCAGCAATAGTAAAAACATTATAAACTGTTTGAATAATAGAAATATAGGTAAAGTAAAAGAATACATGTATATGGGCAAAAATGAACATCATGGGGAAAATAGAGATCAGATCTTGAAAAATCTAAATCCTTCTGATGTGGAAAATCTAAAAGAAGCGGAAAATAAAGTCACTCCACAGCATATTGCCAGCATTGTATTTACATCAGGCACTACATCTTTTCCAAAAGGTGTTATGCTCACTCACTACCAGCTTGTAAATATTTCTAGAGAAGCGGTGGAACAGATGAAGTGGGAAGCAGGTGACAGAATGTGCATGTCAGTTCCCTTATTCCACTGCTTTGGATTGAGTACTGGTTTTCTTGCCAGCTTGAGAGTGGGATTTTGCATTTATTTGATGCCGGAGCTTCATACCTCCTGTATTTTGAAATGTATCCACAAGTATAAAATTACTATTTTAAATGGCGTACCTACAATATTCTTGGCCCTGCTGAGCAATCCCGAGAGGAGGAAATATGATCTGTCCTCTTTGAAGTCGGGAATTATAGCCGGATCAAAAGTATTTAAGGAAGATTATTTAAAGATATGTAAAGAGCTGAAGTTTGAAAAGCTGCAGCAGTCCTATGGACAGACGGAAACGTCTCCCTGTGTTACTTTCAATGGTTATGATGATTCAATGAATATTAAATGTATTTCCGTGGGGAAGGTGATCCCCAATGTGAAAATAAAAATTGTCAGTACAAAAGACGGACGTGATTTGGGGCCTTATGAGGCCGGAGAAATCCTGGTTAAGGGCTTCAATGTAATGAAGGGATATTATAAATGCACAAGACAAAATTGCGAAAAGGTTAAAGGAGGATGGCTCTATACGGGAGATATCGGCTATGTCGACAACTGTAGAAACCTTTATATTACTGGTAGAAAAAAAGATATCATAATAAGATCTGGAGAAAATATATCGCCAGTGGAAATAGAGGAGGCAATTTTGAGATATCCCGGTGTCCTTCAGGTAAAGGTGTTTGGAATACCCGTACCTGTCGTGCAGGAGGAAATAGCAGCCTGTATTGTTGCAGAGAATGGAAAACTGGATGTAGATGGTCTTGTGAGATATTTAAAAAAACATATTGCTGATTATAAGGTTCCAAAATATATTTATACTTTTAAAGAATTCCCAACGAATCTTAATGGGAAAGTGAATGTAAAACAGTTAAAAAAAGAAATTCAAAGGAAGGTAAGTAAGGAGGAAGATTATGATTTTAACAGAACAGCATCAACTGATTAGAAAACTGGCAAGAGGTTTTGCTGAAAAAGAACTTACATCGGATATTTTGGATGAAGTTGAAGCTACAGGAGAATTTCCAGAAGAAATTTTAAAGAAAATGGCCAAGGCAGGTTTTTTTGGAATAAAAGTTCCAAGGGAATTGGGAGGTGCCGGAGCTGATAATCGTGCTTATGTGATTGTAATGGAGGAAATTGCAAGAGTAAGCGGAGTTGCCAGCATATATGTTTCCTCTCCAAATTCTCTTTCCGGAGGCCCCCTGCTGTTGTCAGGAAATGATGAGCAGAAAGATAAATATCTGAAACCGGTAGTAACGGGAGATAAAAAAATTGCCTTTGCATTGACGGAACCTGGAGCGGGCTCCGATGCAGGTGGTATGTCTACAACGGCAGTGAAAGACGGGGATTATTATGTACTAAATGGTCGTAAAACTTTTATTACAATGGCGCCTTTAGCTGATTTTGCAGTGATCTATGCCAAGACAGACATGAGCAAGGGTACAAGAGGTATTTCCGCTTTTATTGTCGATATGAAACAGGAAGGTGTGTCCTGTGGAAAGCCGGAGGCTAAGATGGGAGTAATCGGATGTGCAACCAGCGACATTATTTTAAATAATGTCAGGGTACATAAGAGCAACCTTCTTGGAGAATTGAACAAGGGGTTTATAAATGCCATGAAAACTCTTGATGTGGGGCGTATTGGTGTGGCATCTCAATCCATTGGCATAGCCCAGGCAGCACTTGATGAATCCATTAAATATGCAAAGGAGAGAAAGCAGTTTGGAAGAAGAATTGGGGATTTTGAAGCCATTGCTTTTATGATTGCGGATATGGCTACAAAGTTAAAGGCAGCTAAAGAATTAGTCTATGATGCTGCATACCTCAAGGACACCAATCAGGATGCCTCGATGGCATGCTCCATGGCCAAGTATTATGCATCGGAAATCTGTAATGAAATCTGTGCAAAAGCCGTCCAGATTCACGGCGGATATGGATTCATAAAAGATTATAAGGTTGAGCGTTTGTATAGAGACTGCAGGGTATTTACTATTTATGAAGGAACATCTCAGGTACAGCAAATAGTAATTTCCAGGAAGCTGTTAAAGAAGTAGGAAGGGGAGTTGTAATTTATGAAGATTTTAGTATGTGTAAAACAGGTACCTGATACAAATGAAGTCAAGATTGATCCCGTAAAAGGAACGTTGATAAGAGAGGGAGTACCTAGTATCTTAAATCCCGACGACGCCAATGCACTTGAGGCTGCATTGACTATAAAAGATGAGAATCCAGGTACAACGGTTGCTGTAATGACCATGGGGCCGCCGCAGGCATCTGTCATGCTGAGGGAATGTCTTGCCATGGGAGCTGATGAAGCGTATTTACTGAGTGATCGTGCTTTTGGAGGAGCAGATACCTGTGCTACATCCACTACTATTGCAGCAGGTATAAGAAAATTCGGACCTGTGGATATCATTTTTGCAGGAAGACAGGCGATAGATGGTGATACGGCCCAGGTAGGACCGCAGGTGGCAGAGAGACTTGGTTTGCCTGTAGTGACTTATGTACAGCATATAAAATTTGATGGAAATAAACTAGTTGTCCAAAGGCAGCTTGAAAATGGATATGAAGTAGTGGAAGCTCAGGTTCCCTGTCTTCTTACAGTAGTGAAGGAACTAAATGAGCCGAGATATATGAGCATTTATAGAATTGTCGATGCCTATAAAAAAGAAATTACTGTGTGGAACCACGAGGATATATACCTGGATCCGAAAGAATGTGGATTGAATGCATCACCTACACAGGTGTTTCGTTCTTTTACACCACCACCAAAGGGAAAAGGTGAAATGTTGAAGGGATCCGTTAATGAAATGGCATCTAGTCTTATCTTCAAGTTGAAAGAAAAACACGTATTATAAGAAAGGGCGGCTGAGTAAAATGACTATGAGGGTTTTGAAAGATAAATGCAAGGGTTGTACTAAATGTGTGCAGAACTGTCCTTTTGGTGCAATCACTATGAAAAATAAAATTGCTGATATTGGAGGAGCTTGTACTGGATGTGGGGTTTGTGTAGAAATATGCCCCTTTGGAGCAATAGAAAAAGTTGAAGAAGAAAAGAAATCAGTTGATCTGAGTGCCTATAAAGGCGTATGGGTATTTGCAGAACAGCGTCAGGGAAAGATTATGCCTGTAGTTATAGAACTTTTGGGCGAAGGTAAAAAACTGGCGAAAGAAGTTGGAACAGAGCTTTGTGCAGTGCTTTGTGGAAATAATGTAGGAAGACTGGCTGATGAACTCTTTGCCTATGGTGCCGACAAGGTTTATGCGGCAGATCATCCTGAATTGGAAAATTATCGTACCGATGCTTATAGCAAGGTTATTTTTGAAGCTATTTCAAAATACAAACCAGAAATAGTGTTGCTTGGGGCTACCCATATAGGACGTGATTTGGGACCCTGCCTTGCTGTAAAATGCAGTACCGGATTGACTGCGGATTGTACTAAATTGGAGATTGATCCTGAAGACAAAAAAATAAAGCAGACAAGGCCGGCTTTTGGTGGGAACCTCATGGCTACTATTGTCTGCCCTAATAATCGTCCTCAAATGTCTACAGTAAGACCTGGAGTTATGGATAAAGCTGTTTATGAAAAAGGCCGTAAAGGACAGCTTGTAAAATTAGATGTTGAATTTGAAAAAGGCGATATCAGGACAAAAGTTGTAGATGTAGTGAAAAAAGTAGAAAATGCAGTTTCACTGACAGATGCAGATATTATTGTATCCGGAGGTATGGGACTTGGAAAACCTGAAGGATTTAAATTGTTGAAACAGCTGGCGGATAAATTAGGTGGAACTATTGCTGCTTCAAGGGCCTGTGTGGATGCAGGGTGGATTGACCACTCCTATCAGATAGGACAAACAGGTACTACTGTAAAGCCCAAAATTTATTTTGCATGCGGCATTTCAGGCGCCATACAGCATCTGGCAGGTATGCAGAATTCTAACTATATAGTTGCCATAAACAAAAATGAGAATGCACCTATTTTCAAGGTGGCTGACTACGGAATTGTAGGTGACTTGTATCAAGTAATTCCTGCAATATTGGAAGAATTGGACAAATAATAAATTTAGGAGGAAATGATTATGAAAAATAAACCATTGGAAGGTGTAAGAGTTATTGAGCTGGCAAACTTTATAGCTGCTGCAACTGCAGGTCGTTTTCTTGCTGATCTGGGCGCAGATGTTATAAAGATAGAAAGCCCAAAAGGAGATCCTATTCGTTATACGGCACCAAGTGAGGGAAGACCTCTGGATATGCATGAAAATACCACATGGGATCTTGAAAATGCAAATAAACGCTGTATTTCATTGAATATGAAAACTCCAGAGGGAAAAGAGGCCTTCTTTAAACTTTTGGATACAGCAGATATATTCATTACAAACTGGAGAGTTCATGCGTTAGAACGTGCCGGAGTAGATTACGAAAGTCTAAAGAGCAGATATCCTAAGCTTGTTTATGCAATGTGCACCGGTTATGGAGAATATGGCCCCGACAAGGATTTGCCTGGATTTGACTTTACTGCCTTCTTTGCAAGGGGCGGTTATCTTGAGACACTGCGTCAAAAAGATTCCGTTCCAATGAATGTGGTGCCCGGATTGGGAGATCACAACGTAGGCATGAACCTGGTAGCCGGAATCCTGGCTGCACTATATCAGGCAAAAACCAAGGGAATAGGGGAAAAAGTTACTACAAGTCTGTTCCAGACTGCTGTTTTCAATATGGGGATGATGGTACAAGCTGCGCAGTATAAGGATATAGGAACGCCATATCCCATTAATGTCCGTGAAGGAAATAATCCACTTCTTGCAGCATGGAAAACAAAAGAAGGAAGATATATACAGACATGTACGCCTGATTATAATACCTATTATAAAAAATTCATGTCTGCAATCGGAAGAGACGATCTGGCTGATTCTGAAAGATATTTTCCAATTCAAAATGTACAAAAGGCAGGAGTGGGCCATGAAGTCTATGACATTGTAATGGAAGCTATCGGGAAGATGACAGTGGAGGAGTGCAGTGAGAGATTGACAAAGGCGGATATACCTTTTGCTCTTGCACAGTCACTAGAGGAAATACTTGAAGATAAACAGGCATGGGCCAACGAATGCTTCTACAGTATGAAATATGATAATGGAAATACCCGAACATTGGTCAGACCACCTGTAAACTTTGCTGAAATGGGAGAGCCGGAGTATGTACGCGGACCTATGATAGGCGAGCAGGGCAGGAATATTTTGAAGGAAATTGGATATACAGATGATCAAATCAATAAATTAATTGATGATAAGGCACTTTATATCGGGGAATAAATAAATTGTTAATTTCATACCAGTATATATATTATGCAGGCAATTGACATGATATGTATTGGTATGAAAGAAAATTTTTTTAAAAATAAGCTGGTCAAAATATTATTTGAATATTAGCACAATTTTTAAGAAAATTATAGAATTAGGGAGGCTCGTAAATGAAAATTTTAGAAACTGTTGAGAAAGTTCCAGGAGGATTGATGATTATCCCTCTATTCCTTGGAGCAATAATAAATACATGTTTTCCTCAGATAATAAAAATTGGCGGAATTACCACGGCAACTTTTTCTACGGGTGCCCTGGCGTTTATAGGATGTAATTTGTTATGTGTCGGTGCCCAGATAAATCTTAAAGGTGTGGCAGAGTCATTAAAACGTGGGGCAGTACTTACAATTGGAAAATTTCTTGCAGGTTTTATTCCAGCTATAATTGTAGTGAAGATGTTTGGAAACGATGGAATATTTGGAATTACACCCTTGCTGCTTCTAGCAGCTGTTACGAGTGATAACTGCGGCATATACCTTGGGCTTATGTCCGAGATTGGTGATAAATATGATCTAGGTGCACAGGCATTACTTGGCCTTACTGTAGGCCCACTGTTTACACTGCTTGGATTGGGAGTTGCTGGATGCGGCTTTAATCCCATTGCTATAATTGCATCAGTTGGAACAATGGTTGTAGGTTTTATACTGGGAAATCTTGATGAGGATATAAGAAATTTCTTAAAGAGTGGAATTATGTTCACGCTGCCCTTCTTAGGGTTTTCAGTTGGAACTGGATTGAATATTGTAAACATAGTTAGAGGCGGTTTCACAGGTATTTTGTTGGGAGTATTGGTTATTGTATTGTCATTTATATTTTTGGTTCCTGCCGATAAATTTATACTTCGCCGTCCTGGATATGCTGCCGTTGCAAATTGTTCATCTGCCAGCAGTTCCGTAGCAGTTCCTGCCATTGTGGCTCAGTCAATACCAAGTCTTTCAGGTCAGGTGGCCACTGCTACTACAGCTATTGCTGCATCGGCAGTAATTACTGCAATTTTATGTCCTATACTGACGTCTGTTGTGGTTAAAAAATGGGGATGGGCGAAGAATCCCATTAAAGAAAATAATATAAAAAATGTATAAATGTAGATAGATTTAGAAAAAAATTTAATAAGTAATGTTAATATTGTAACTATTAATAATTAAGAATAAGTAATGTGACACATTTTTCACCTTTAAATATTTTAATATATGGAAATGTGTCACATGATTTTTTGGTGTATACTCCTCTTGAGATAGCTAATCGAGTAAATTCGAACTATGTCTTTAATTACTATTTTTCCTAATGAGCCTGCTTTATCCATCCATCAGCATCCATGATATTTGCAAAACTGTTGTCTAGCGCTGCCATGAAAGTGGCTTGTACTGTTGAGGCAGGAATTATGGTGTTATTCCATATTAAATCTTTTGTTGCACATGCGTTTTCAATAAGTGTAACACTGTAGCCAAAATTTCTAGCGGATCTTACGGTTGTATCTACACACATATGCATCATCATGCCACAGATTACTAAATGATCTACTTTTTGACTGTCAAGCTCTTTTTTCAGGTTTGTCTGAAAGAAACTGTCCGGAGTGTGCTTCATTATTCGCAGTTCTCCATCACTGGGAAATACGCTTTTATGAATTTCCATACCTTTGGTATCTGGCAAAAAGAATGCAGCGTCTTTTTCACTGCTGATGTGCTGGACATGAAATACTGGTAATTCATTTTTACGGAAAAATGCCAGTACCTTGCTGGCATTTATACCAGCCTGATAGGCTTGAGATAATTCAAATTTCCCTCTGGGAAAGTAATCATTTTGTATATCAATCAAGACTAATCCTAAATTCATAGTTAACACCTCCATTAATAAAAATTATAACCTAAGAGGTGAAAAAGTAAATTACTTACTTTTTGGTATGTAAGTCCTTACAGGAGCATATTCCTTTTTGTTCCAGCATATATTCAATACCGATTTCCTGCATTATTTCTACAGCCTGCAGCATTTTCCGCCCTCGCTTCGTCAAAAAATATTCAACGTGCAATGGATATCCCTGGGCACTGATTTTATTAATTATTGTAAATTCACGGAGCTCTTTAAGCTGCTGCAATAGCATTTTTTGTGATATTCCTTCGATGACATGTTCCAGCTGTGAAAAGGTTTTACTACCGTCTTTCAACTGGAATACAATGATGGTTTTCCATTTACCTTTTACAATATCATGTACAATTTCCAGGGGACAAGTATATTCCTGGCGTATTTTCATATTTTGCACCTCACAATCTTTTAGTTATTATATCACAAAAATAAAACAGGGTATGAATAAGTGTATTATGTAATAAACCTTTATTATTTTAGTAAAAAAATATATATGCTGAAGTATGATGAAAGGAATTTTCATCTGAATTGTCCACTTGCGATAATCATCCCGCTGATAGTGCCAGCTGCCTTAATATCTTAAATTGCTCCATATCATGTATATGGATTATTGACTTATACTCAAAGAAGGTGTTAATATATTTCAAAGGATAAGTTCATATGGATTATATATCCATAATGTTAGACCAGCTATAAAAGTCAATAGGAGGTAGTATAATGGATGCTATTTTAGAAAGAAGAAGCATACGAAAATATACGGATAAAACAATTTCTAGGGAAACAATAGAAAAAATTTTGAAGGCAGCTATGTCCGCACCTTCAGCAGGTAACGAGCAACCATGGCAGTTTATTGTTTTAAACGATAAAAATATATTAGATGGTATTACTAAAGTACATCCCTATTCACAAATGCTCAAACAAGCCAGTCATGCCATTGTCATCTGCGGTGATATGAAATTCAAAAAATTTGACGAAGATTTCTGGATACAGGATTGTTCTGCTGCTGCAGAAAATATACTTGTCATGTCACAGGCTCTTGGATTAGGTGCAGTATGGCTTGGGGTATATCCGGCGAAAGAAAGAGTTGAAGGCATTGCTAAGCTGTTAAACCTTCCTGAACAGATAGTGCCTTTTTGTGTAATATCCCTGGGTTATCCCGGAGAAGAGAAACCTGTTGCTGATAGATATAATGAAGAAAGAGTACATTGGAGTAAGTGGTAATAATTGATTTTACGGCAGGAGCGTGTAAAAGATGAAGTTTTTAGCGCTTCATCTTTTTTATTTTTTATAAAATTATTGCATTAACCATTTTGAAGAACGGTTTTGGAAGTAAATGAGTATAAAAAATTTTCAAAAATTATAGTGAAGTACTTGACAAATTAGCTTTAAATTATTATACATACCATCAACTTAGAGAACACGGAGATGTTTTCTTTGGAGGCGGATTTCATCATGGATGGTGCGGCAGACATGGCAATGACATGGGAAAAAAGAGAGATTGATATTGTTTCAGCTGTTTTAGAGAAAGATTTGACCAAAGTATAATATATAAAAATAGAAGGCAGTAATCCTATAAATTGGATACTGCTTTCTACTTGTTACATGCTTGTGCGTACAGATATTAAAATATATATTTTTATTCCTGTAAATAAGTTTTCTCAGCCCAGAAATTTTTTAATCTCATCAAAGGCAAGAGTAATCTTGTCAGCCTGACAATGCTGTTCTCCGCCGGTTTCCCTGGTAAAGACCTTTGTAGTAATGGAACCTGCATTGCAAAGTTCCTGCTGAAGTTGAGGAAGTCTTGAAATTGGCACATACTGATCATCTTCACCGGCCAATAGTAGAACGTCCTGGTTGATAAATTGTCCTATGCCTTTCATGCTGTGGCGTTTGAAATTTCTGCACAGATCAAAGGGTGTAGTTTCGCCGGTGATTTCGTAACCTTTATTTATTTTCCATGTCAGATCAATATTGCCCTGCATCATCTTGTTTATGAAATTATTGAATTCAGCGGATTTACCGGCTTCAAACAATTTAATGAGTTTATTTCCTATTTCTTTGGGCATTCGATTCATCAATGGATCCAGTCCGGAATAGAAGATATCAAATGCTATTACTTTGTCTATGCGCTTTTCAAAAGCTGCTGCACGCATGACAAAATAACCTCCCCAGGATATGCCGATTGCACTGACACGTTTCAAATTGAAATAATCAATTACTGTCGAAACCGGTTTTTCCCAGCTTGGAATAAACTTAAGCCCGTTTTTTAAAGCCGTACCCTGGCCCGGACCGTCAAAAACAATTATGTTATAGTCTGTATTTTTTAAAAATACAGCTTCTTTGATGATTTCTTCCATATAGGAATCATAGCCTCCAAAAATAATCAGTGTTTTATGTGCGTTTGGGTTGAACAGCTCTACAGCTGGAAGAAAGGAGTTTTCATAGGGAACCTTGTAGCTTTTGAAATCAAAATCATTATAGTAGTTGTAAAAGTTTCTGCGGTATCCTTCATACATTTTCTGTTTGTTGGGATTTTCGGGCTGCAGGTAAAATTCAGCTGCCTTGTAATAATTTGAGGCTATGCCGTAAAAGCCTTCATTTTCCCGCTTCACAGCAAGATGTGACCAGTTTTCATACCAGCTGTCAAAATCTTTTAATTTGGGAACTATTTGTTTTAAATCCTCCCTTACCCCGGGATCATTTTCATAATCATAAGTAAAACGAGTTATCTGCAGATCAAATTGTTCATTGCCTGTATATTTTTTGAACATAAGAATACCTCCGTTTAATTGATTGATTTGACCTATGGGCCATTAACTAGAGTATATTGTTATTTTAAAGGACAAACAATTGTTAAAATGATATAATATGTTCGTAATCGAATGAAACATATAAAAATGTACTAAATCGAACAAGAGGTGTGAGATTGATTGGCGGAAGATGTGCGTATTTTTAAAACAAAACAAAATATCCAAGCAGCTTTTATCAAATTACTGGGGAAAAAAGATTTTGACAGTATTACAATTAAAAACATATGTGAGGCTTCATTAACAAGCCGTTCTACTTTTTACAGCCACTACACAGACAAATATGATCTTTTGGAAAAAGTTGTGCAGTACTATGTTGATATTGTGAAGAAGAAAGCAAAACTGCGTTTTTTACAAACGGAGAGCGGCGGTGTAGAGAAAATTATAGGCGATGTTTCCCAAATATTTTCACATCGTAAGGAAGAGATAAAGACACTGCTGAAAGTTCATGTACCCAGGGGGGATCTGCGAGAAGAAATTGAAAAGATTCTTTTTTCACAGTGTCGTTTATATTTACAACAGCATAAAAAATCTACAGATGTTTCACTAGATCTATTGGCTAATCTTTATGTGGCGAATGTTTTTGTGCTTATGACCTGGATACTGGAAAATGGTATGGATAAGAAGGCTATCAATCTTCTAAATAGATTGCAGTATTACTTTTTCACACAAATGTCCCTTTAAGGTTATTACAAAAAAATAAAATGTAAAATTTAATATATGTGTTTGCAGAGGAACCATTTTAGTTGAGAAGGCTGAAACCTGACTCTTTGAACCTGTTTAAGCTAATACTGGCGTAGGGAGCAAACTAATTATTTTAATAGTTATAAAGTGTTTATTGTTTCCTAATAAGCACTTTTTTATTTTATCCAACATAAGTATAGGATTAATTTAATCAAAATGCCTATATGTGTCAGGTATCTTTTGAATTTACCTAGTGCTGTAGTAAAATATAAATAAATACTAAGTCAACAGGATGTGAAATTATGCTTCAAGTTTTGATTTGTGAGGACAACGCGGCCTACAGGGAAAAATTCAAAAAGGTTGTTGAAGACATTATATTAAAGGAGAATATTGATTTGAAAATATCCCTGTGTACCGAAAATCCCATGGAAGTAATTGAATATATAAAAAGGCGGGATATTACAGGTATCTATTTTCTGGATGTGGATTTGAAGTGCAGCATGAATGGCATAAAATTGGGTGAAAAGATAAGAGATTTTGATCCCCGGGGATTTATAATTTTTACTACAGTTCATATGGAAATGAGCTATATGGTGTTTAAATACAAGGTGGAGGCCATGGATTATGTGGCAAAAGACGAGGAGAATTTTACAGACAGAGTGAAAGACTGCCTGCTTAAAGCTTATGGCGATTACTATAGGGAGAGTTCAAAGGACAAGTATATCTCTATAGATGAAGACTGCAGGATTATCAATATAAAATTGAAAGACATCCTTTTTATAGAAACCAGTGCTGCAGCGCACAGGATAAGGGTTCATGAAGAAAACAGGCAGGTTGAATTTTACGGAAGTCTGAAGGATGTGCAAAAAAAGCTTACTTCCAATTTTTACAGATGCCATAAATCCTATATTGTCAACAGGGACAAGATTGCTGAAGTGGACATGAAGTCAAACAGGATAATCATGACAAATGGGGAAAAATGTTATGTTTCCTTCAGATATAAAAGGGGGCTTAAAGGATGCTTATAAAAGAATTCCACTTAAGTAAACTTTTCACGGAGCTTGTGCTTCCTCCTATTACCTGTCAGTATATTGTGCTGTATTTCAATATGGATTCTGTCTGGATACAAAACAGACTTTCGCAAAGCTAAAAAACATTTTTTAACTTCTTATCTAATAGGAATGGTACTTCAAACAGGCTCCTATGTCATAGTGTTTCCATTGTTTATTGCTGTGACAATAGCTGAATTAAAAAACAGTAAAAATATGATGGATACTTTGAAAGTGCTCATGGCTATATTTTCCATATACTTTATAGAAGTCATGCTCAAAGCCCTTAACGGGGCTTATTTTTACTGGAAAAGCAGTTCCTATATAATAAATTATGCAATGGTGTATGCAGTAGTACTTGCAGGTGTGTTTTTAATATCCCTACTCAAGAATACTGTTTTTAAGGGCAGAAACAGATACACGAAAGATTCACTTTGGAGAGCAAGGCTCAGATTGATATTTGCTCTGAGCATACCCATAATGGTGAGTATAAGGCTCATATACCCCTACGTGAATTCCAGAAGTTACGGCGGCTTTTCCTTTGTAATAGACTGGTATATACCCATTGTGATACCTCTCTTTTCAATTGTGCTCATACTTTTCATAATATATAACTATGAAAAGAGCATAGGCATACAGCTGGAATTAAAAAGGGAAGCTGAAGAAAGGCATCGTCTGGAGGAATATGCCTCTGTAGTGGAAGAAATGTACGGACAGACGAGAAAGTTCAAGCACGACTATAAAAATATGCTCCTGCCCCTTAAATGGTATATAGACAGTGGAGATACAAAAGGAATTAAGAAATTTTTTTATGAAAATGTTATGCATATGGATGACCATATAAATTGGAGCAGTACGAATATAGACAAACTTAGGTATATCAGGATTTCAGCTTTGAAAGCCCTTATATCTGCCAAACTCATAGAGGCACTTTCAAAAAATATAGAGGTGAAAGTAGAGATAGTGGAGGACATATCCAGGGCTGACATGAATATAATGGATTTGTGCAGGATAGCTGGAATACTTATGGACAATGCCCTTGAAGGCGCAGGGAAATGTGACACGCCCCGGATGTATTTTTGTGCCTTCAACAAAGGGTCTTATGTGGTTTTGGTTTTTAAAAACAATTTCAAAGGTGAAAGGCCCGTGATTCATAAAATATGGGAGAAAGGTTTTTCTACTAAAGGAGAGGACAGAGGCCTGGGGCTTTACACGGCAAAGAATATAATAGAGAAAAAATACAATAATGTTTTTATGAATACAAGTGCTGAAGACAGTGAATTTATCCAGGAATTATGGATTAAGGATACAACTTCACCAACGTAAAATTTTTATTCATTGCCGTAATAATCAGTATGCTTTTATGAATCCACAGCGGCTGATTTGGAAATATAGATAAAATTGAATATGATATCTGTTAATATTTAAACCGGAAGCTCAAGGGTATTGATATCTTGAAAGTTTCCGGTTTTATTTTTTAAATCAGGAGGGAAAAGCATGGAACCTATTTTGGAAGTTAGAAATCTGAACAAATTCTATAAAAGCAAACAGGTACTTAAAAATATCAGCATTAAAGTATTTAAAGGCGATATATACGGATTTATAGGTCCCAATGGGGCAGGGAAAACTACCACTATAAAAAGCATACTGGGGCTTGTAAGTCCTTCCAGCGGGGAAATTTATATTAAAGGAAGAAATATTGTCAAAGATAAATATAAGAACCCGGGGGATATAGGTGCAATGATAGATTGTCCAAGTTTTTACAATAATCTGTCCGCCTTCAGAAATTTGAAATTGTATGCCAATGTACTGGATCTGAAAGAGGATAGGATAATGGAAGTCCTAAATATGGTACATTTTCAGGAATATAAGGACAGGAGGGTTTCAAATTATTCCATGGGTATGAAACAGAGGCTTGCGGTGGCCAGGGCATTTCTATCCAAACCTGAAATTGTTATATTGGATGAACCCACCAATGGTCTTGACCCGGAAGGTGTAAGGGATATGAGGAACCTGGTAGAAAAGCTTTCAAAAGACGAGAAAGTTACTTTTATATACTGTTCTCACATTTTAAATGAAGTGCAGAATCTGTGCAGCAGGGTGGCAGTCATAAATAAAGGCTCAATTCTGGCAGAGGGCTGCGTGGATGAACTTTTGAACGCTGACAGGGAAAGGTACAGCATATTTACGGGTGAAGCGAAAAAATTGAAAAAGGTGTTAAAGGACTATTGCCTGGAAATGCATGATATTGAAGGTGGAGTTTCCATAGAAATAAACAGGGGGGATTTCAAATTGATAAATAAAGTTATGGCAGAAGAAAATGTGGAGATAAATGATATTGTCAAAAAAAGCACTTCTCTTGAAGAATATTTTATGGAGGAGGTTGGATACTGTGGGTATGATAAAAAATGAGCTTGTAAAATTTTTTGCCTCTTCCAGAATATTTATTTATGGAGGCGCAATACTTCTATTTATACTTGCTGACAATATTGTATTTTAAGATAATTCCCCAAAGGATATGCTTTATTGCGGTTTTTTAAAATCCAATTTGGGAACCCAGATTTTTGTTATACCTATAATTCTGGCACCGGTGGTTTCGGATATATTTACACAGGACTACAGAAGCGGCTGCATGAAATTTTTTCTGCTCTACAAGAACAGAAAAGAGGTGTTTGCAGCAAAGGCGGCGGCACTTGTTTTTATAACAGAAAGCATGCTACTGCTTGTCTTTGCAGTTTTGACAACTATCTATTTGTGCAGAAATGGTGGGCAGGTTTATGGCTGGAAAGCGGAGCTTTTGAAGGAAGCAGCTTTATTTACTGCAGCCCTGGTACCTGTGCTTCTCATATATGCCATGATCTGCATACTCTTTAAAAACAGTGGAATAATATGTATCCTGGTATTTTTGCTGGTTATAATGTCCGACTTTATTCCCAGGGTCCTGGGAGATGTAACTCCCAGAAGATTTTTGTGGGAGTGGGTTTTAAATAATAGGTATCACAGCTCCGATATTGTACTGTTTCTGGCATATTCAATTTTTTTCGCCTTTATGGATATAAGGCTGTTTGTAAGAAAGGAGATTTTATGTTGACCTGGAAATTTTTTAAAAACGAGATAATAAAGATTGTGCGTTCTCAAAAGACATGCATACTGCTGGTATTTGTGCTGTTTATGATTGGGGCCATATGTTACATGATGCACATTGAAAGACTGAATATAATAAACGGTGTTCCTAAAACGAGAAACTACAGCATGCAGCTTAAAATGGAAATATTGAATGTGAACAGTGTAATATTTTTAAAGCTGTTCAGCACTGAATTTGTATTCAGGACAGTAGTACCCTATTTTGTGTTTTTTATGGTAGTGGTTTCAGTGGAGATTTTCGGTGAAGATTTCTTCAGTGGAAATATGAAATATTTTATAAGATTATCCGGAGAAAGGGAACAGCTTTTTAAAGCCAAAGTGCTGGCTGTGATCTTGTATTCATTTTCAGTAGTGGCAGTGACTTTCCTGTTTGGTTTTGCTATAAGCTCCCTGGTATTTGCAGTGAGCTTTCACGGCTTTTTCAGGATTATGTTCATCTATCTGTCGGCAGCTGTGCCTGTGGCTTCTTTCGGCCTTATAATAGGACTTATGTCCATGTTTATAAGAAATAAGAATGTGAGCATAACAATCGGCATTGTACTTTCCATATTCCTGACTGTTTCGGACAGGCTTACGATTACAAGCAGTTTTTCACCCATAGGTGTGCTGGGACTTATGGAGAAGTTGAGAGCGGATAATGTATCTTTGATTTCCCTGCTCATGGCAGATGCAACTTCTGCAGTTTACTTTGCAGCATTTTATTTTGCAGGCAGAAAAATTTTTAAAAAGAAAGAATTCAACTGCTGACCTTATAGAATCCTTATAATTATCTGTTATCATCTTTGTACAGGAAAGGATGATTGAAATGGATAATTTGATTTTGGAAACCAGTGATCTCTGTAAAACCTTCAAGGGGGAATATGCGGTGAAGAACATATCCCTCAAGATAAAGAAAAATTCCATCTATGGACTTCTGGGACCCAATGGGGCGGGAAAATCCACCACACTGAAAATGCTGACAGGTATGCTTCATCCCACAAGCGGGAAGATCTTATTTGAAAACAAGTCCTGGAGCAGGAGCAATTTAAAGGATATAGGGGCACTTATTGAGTCCCCGCCTCTTTATGGAAACCTTACTGCCAGAGAAAATCTCAAGGTGAGAACTACAGTTTTGGGACTGCCGGAGAGCAGAATTGACGAAGTTCTGGGTATGGTTGACCTTGAAAATACGGGAAAAAAGAGGGCACATCAGTTTTCCATGGGTATGAAGCAGCGCCTTGGTATAGCTCTGGCCCTTATAAACCATCCGAAGCTTTTAATTTTGGACGAGCCAACCAACGGACTTGATCCTTTTGGAATACAGCAGTTAAGAGAGCTTGTAAGATCATTTCCAAAGCAGGGTATAACAGTTATACTGTCAAGTCATATACTCAGTGAAGTAGAACAGGTGGCCCGGGAAATAGGAATTATTTCAGGTGGAGTCTTGGGATATCAGGGAGATATGAAAGCAGGAGAGGATCTGGAAAAACTCTTTGTGGAAGTTGCAGGGAAATACAGAAGGGAGGGCGAATAGCATGACAGCATATTTTAAGTCCGAGGCTTTGAAGATAAAACACAGTTTTTCAAAAAAACTTGTTTTTCTGGCACCTGTTTTTACAATAATAGTGTCCCTTTTCCTTTCTGCAGCTTATTTCCATCAAACTGTCTATAACTGGTGGTATGTAATGATACTTCCGGGAATGATATCCATACTGTGCACCCTTGTGGCAAGACAGGACTGCAGAATGAAAAACATGGCAGTGATGCCACTGCCGGTGGATCTTAAAAAAGTGTGGATGTCAAAGATATTTTTGTGCATACTTATTATGATGGAAGCTTCAGCTGTTATTCTGGCCGGTGCTGTAGTTATCGGTAACCTCCTGGGTATAGGTATTTTCAAATTGCCTCTTTTAAATCAGTTTGAAGGAATTTTAGTACTCGTACTCACTTTTTTGTGGCAGATTCCCCTTTACCTTTTTCTTGGAAGCAAAATAGGTATGTTCCCCACAATTATCATAAATATGGCAGCTTATATGGTACTTGGGATATTGTGTGCAGTGAAGAGTTTGCTCTGGATGGTACCTTATGCCATTCCCGCAAGGCTCATGTGTCCCATTTTAAAGATTCTTCCAAATGGTCTGCCGGCTGTCCCGGGAAATCAGACTTTCAGGCCGGAGCTTCTTTCAAAGGGTGTCATTTTGCCTGGAATTGCAATTTCTCTGGTTTTGTTTTTAGTACTTGCATTTGCAACTTCAAAGTGGTATGAAAGACAGGAGGCAAAATAGATGGTTCAGTTATTTAGGCTTGTCAGGGCGGATTTCCAGAAAATAAAGAGGAGCTCTCTTTTGTGGATTCATGTTCTTGTACCATTTTTTATATCGGCGGCATTTGTGGCCTACTATTCAAATTCCACTGTAAATGCAGTTTCGAAGATATCAGGATATTTCGAAGTATTGTCCATAGGGTTTCCTCTCATAATAGGAATAGTGGCAGGTAGTGCAGCGGAGCAGGAAGCAGATGCGGGAAATTTTCAGCAGCTTTTGACGGCAGAGTACAAGACGGCCGGATTTTTAAGCAAAATAGTCATGCTTTTCTTGCTGGAGTTATTTTCCCTGTCCATTGCAGCAGGTGTTTTTGCAGCTGGAATGAAGTTTTCAAAGGTTGATAATCTCATTTCTGCAGCAATTTATGGAAAAATTGTTTTACTGCTTTTTTCAAGCATGGTATTCCTATATTTTCTCCATGTACTCTGCAGCCTGAGATTTGGCAGCGGGGCGTCCATAGGTCTTGGAATCGGGGAAAGTCTGATTTCAGCTCTGATGCTCACAGGCCTTGGAGATGGAATATGGAAGTGGATTCCCTGTGCCTTTGGAGTGAGATTTTCCTATTATTATATTGGTTTAAATGCAAATACTGCAAATAGTGCCTATATTATAGAAGATTTTAAAAGTGGAATTTATACCTGCACTGTAATGACAATTGCTATAATTATAATAAGTGTGGTTTTCTTTCATTCTTTTGAGGGAAGAAACGGAGATTGAGCAGATGAGGTGATAAAATGGCTAGGATACTGGCAATTGACGATGAAGAGGGTATTCTTGAAATTATAAAAGCTGCACTTTCCAGGGAAGGACATGAAGTTACTGCTGTCAGCAATTTTTCAAATTTTACGGTGGAAAAATGTCAGGATTACGATCTGATACTTCTGGATATAATGATGCCGGATATGGACGGATTTACCCTCTGCAGGAAGATCCGTGATCTGGTGGATTGCCCTATTATATTTTTGACGGCGAAGACCTCTGAAGAAGACATTATAAAGGGACTTGGACTGGGTGGAGATGATTATATTACAAAGCCTTTTGGAATTGGAGAGCTCAGATCCCGTGTGGCAGCTCATCTAAGAAGAGAGCACAGGGAGAAACACAACAGTTTTGCCCTGGGAAAAATTAAATTTAAAATGTCCGCAAAAGAAGTTTATGTAAAAGACAAACTGGTGCCTCTGACAAAGGGCGAGTATGAAATCAGTGAATTTTTAGCACTAAACCACGGCCAGGTGTTTTCCAGGGAGAAGATATATGAGTCCGTATTTGGATTTGACGGGAAAAGCGACAGTTCTGCCGTAGTGGAGCATATAAAAAACATAAGGGCAAAGTTTGGCAGCGTTAATTGCAATCCAATAAGGACAGTCTGGGGGATTGGCTACAAATGGGTTTAAAGAATAGTAAAAGCTTTAGAAGTTTATTTGTGGAATATATTATATATTTTATTTTCAGTACTTTTATACTCTTTCTGTTTGTCTTCTTTGGATTTGATTTTATGCTGAAAGCAAATATTGTATTTCCAGCCAATTATTTTGAAAAGAAAATCCAGCAAAATGGGAATGAAATTGCAAGGGCGGAGAAGGTAACTGAAGCTCTGGTGCCTGAAGGCTGCCAGTATGGTGTTTACAGCAGGCAGGGCAAAGTTCTCTATGGAAATTTTAAAGCCGGGGAATTTCAGGAGGTATGGAGGGATTTTAAAAACAATAAAATGAATTCAGGGAGAAATGGCTATTACAAGTTTTTTTACAGAAGTAATGAAATCTGTATTGTCAGGTATCCGCTGAGAGCGCAGTTTACAAATCTATTTCTTAGGAAATATTTTCCTGATATTGAAAATTTATTATATATTCTTGCATTCTTAATTTTTATAATGGAGGTACTTTTACTTTCTGCAAGATTTGGAAGATATTTTTCAAAAGAGATGGATATATTGATGAAAATTACAGAAAGGATAAAACAGCGGAATCTTGATTTTAGTCCCCGGCATTCAAGAATCCATGAAATTGATAGAGTTATAAACTCTTTGGATCAGATGAAAAGGGCATTGAAGGATTCACTGGAAAAACAGTGGAATATGGAAAGTGCAAGAAAAAATCAAATTTCTTCACTGGCCCATGATATAAAAACACCACTTACCATTATAAGGGGAAATGCAGAACTTATGAAAGAGAGCTGCAGTGATTCTGAGGCTATGAAATACAACCAGCATATTCTTGAAAGCGCCGGTGAAATTGAACATTATCTGGAACTGCTTATGGATATGATAAAATCGGAAAGCAGTATTGATTTTAATCCGGTTAAAATAGATACGAAAACATTTTTTAAAAAGGTGGAAAGCCAGGGGAAGGCTCTTGCAGCTAGGAGGGATCTTCAATTTGAGAACAGCAAAGGGGAAAATGTACCGGAATTTTTTCGTGGAGATGAAAATTTACTGTACAGGGCCCTTTTAAATGTTATATCAAATGCAGTTGAATATTCCCCGGAAGGTGGAAAGATTAATTTCAAACTGGAGAGAAAGGATCACAGGATAAGTTTCTCAGTTGAAGACAGTGGAAGGGGATTTTCAAAGGAGGAACTGCAGCTGGCCGGGGAACAATTTTACAGGGGTGACAGCAGCAGAAACTCAAGAGATCATTATGGAATGGGACTTTTTATTGCCAAGTCCTTTGTAAGGCTTCATAGAGGCTGTATAAAATTATCAAATTCTAAAATTACGGGAGGAGCTCTTGTAATACTTGAAATACCATTCTAGCTAAAGCATCCTCTTTTAGTTTAATATTTACCACCGTATATTTCGGATGATTATAGAAAAGCCATCCTTGATAATATATGCATAATCGGAATATTCGCAGCAAGATTTGTTCATAATGTAAAAAGGTATATACTATAAATTATATAGAAATTGGAGAGTGTATATGAATATTTATCTTGCTGCTTTTATCTTTATTTTTGGAGCTGCCATTGGAAGTTTCCTAAATGTGTGTATTTACAGGATACCAAGGGGCGAGTCCGTTGTATATCCTCCTTCACACTGCACAAACTGCAGTGCTAAAATAAAGTGGTTTGATCTGATGCCCATTATAAGTTACATTGTACTAGGAGGAAAATGCAGACACTGTGGTGTAAAAATATCTGTAAGATATCCTGTAATAGAATCTGCTGCAGCACTTCTATATCTGATGCTCTATGCGAAACTGGGAATAGGTCTTGAGTTTGTAAAATATGCTATATTTATAAGTGTTTTAATTGTAGTGGGAATGATAGATTTTGACACTACTGATGTTTATTTTAAGACAACGGCAGCAGGTATTATCTTTGCTCTGATATTTATTGCATTGTATTGGTATATGGGTTTTGAAATAAAGAATTTTATTCTTGGAGGAATTTTAGGTGGAATATTTTTTATAAGTATTATAATTGCAACAAGAGGAGGAATGGGATGGGGTGACATGGAAATCTGTCTTTTCTGTGGACTGTTTCTGGGGTTTAAATTCACTCTGGTGATGATGCTTTTAGCTTTTGTACTAGGCTCAGCTGCAGGAGTGATTCTGATTTTATCAGGTAAGAAATCCAGAAAAGACTATATACCTTTTGGACCATTTATTTCAATGGCCTCAATTATAACTATTTTTTGGGGTGTTGATATACTGAATTTTTATATATTTTAAAGAATATTGATAATTGTCTAAATAATAGTATAGTATAATATAAAAACATATTTATCGAGAGACTTGTTTATAGTATTAGAAACAGAAGAGCAGGTTAAAAAATTAACCCCAAATTTTTCTAAGATGGTAAAACTGGATAAGGGGTTAGGAGTTATTGTTACAGCTAAAGGTACAGATGTGGATTTTGTGTCACGTTGTTTTTATCCAAAACTCGGTGTAAATGAAGACCCTGTAACGGGGTCAGCACACAGCAATTTGGTACCATTTTGGTCACGGATATTGAATAAAAGGGTAATGGTAGCTAAGCAGTTATCAGAACGTGGGGGAATATTGTACTGCAAGATGGCTGGAGATAGAGTTAAAATAAGTGGAAGAGCTGTACCTTATATGATAGGAGATATTAATATTATTCAGAATTGACAAAAAATTTTTATATAGTATAATTTAATTAAATAAAAGTTAACATAGGTCACTTATATAAGCTCATAATGAGGTTGAGCGTTTCTACCAGCTACCGTAAATAGTTGATTATAAGTATATTTAGAGATAGGTATATTATAATTATTTTTCGGTAGCTGGTTTTTTTATACCTTTCTCTAAATGAGAAAGGAGAATATTAATGAGAAATAGAGTGAAAAAACAAAGTGCAGCAATGGGAAATGAAAAATCGGATATTGTATTAAAAGGAGGCAATATAGTAAATGTATTTACAGAAGAAATAATTAAAGGCGATGTGGCCATTGTAGAAGATACGGTCGTTGGAATTGGCAAATATAGTGGAGAAAAAGAAATAGATTGTACTGGTGAGTACATTGTACCGGGTTTTATAGATGCCCATATGCATATGGAATCAACCATGGTCATGCCCCTTGAACTGGCAAAAGTGATTCTCAAATGGGGAACTACCACGTTGATTGCTGATCCCCATGAGCTGGTTAATGTAAGAGGTGAGAAGGCGTTGGATTTTTTGTTGGATGCCACGGAGCATATACCTCTTAATATATATATAATGATACCTTCATCGGTACCAGCTACTCAATTCGATACCAATGGAGCAGGTAAATTTCTTGCAAAAGATATGAAAAAATACAGAAATCACCCTAGAGTTCTTGGACTTGGGGAAGTTATGTGTTTTCATGATGCAATAGAGGGTAAAAAGGAGATAATGGATAAAATTATTCTGTTTGAGGATAAGATTATAGATGGACATGCTCCTGAAATAAAGGGGAAAGAAATCCAGTCCTATCGTATGGCAGGCATTGACGATGATCATGAATGTATTACTTTTGAGGAAGCACTTGAAAAGATGAGGTCGGGTTTTCACATTTTAATAAGAGAGGGAAGTGGAGCTAAAAATTTGGAAACCATTGTAAAGGGAATTCTTCATGAGAAACTTCCTTTTGAACAATGCATGTTTTGTACTGATGACAAACAGTTAGACGATATTGAGAAGGAAGGTCACATAAGTTATAATATAAAGAAGGCTATTGAGCTTGGGGTACCACCTATTAAAGCAATTAAAATGGCTACCTATTACCCAGCTGAGTTTTACGGACTTAAAAATCATGGAGCCGTTGCCGCAGGGTATATGGCAGATATCGTGGTTTTGAAGGATTTAAATCAGGTAAAAGTGGATTTTGTTTTAAAATCTGGACATATTATAGACGATAATTATCTATCTCTGTTTAAATATGAAATTAAAGAAAAAGAAATGTTAAATACAGTTATTTTTAAGTCTATTGATGAAGAAAGATTGCTGCTGAAAAGGAAACAGAAAAATCACGTAATAGAAATTGTAAAAAGACAACTGACAACAGAACATCTTTTTGAAAAAATTCCAGGAAAGGGAGATATTTTTGTACCAAATGGGGACTATAATAAACTCTGTGTAATAGAAAGGCATGGAAAGACAAATCATGTATCAGTAGCTCCATTAAAAGGATTTGGAATAGAAAGAGGTGCAATTGCAACTACGGTGTCTCATGATTCCCATAACATTATAGTTGCCGGCGATAATGACGGAGATATAGTTGCTGCAGTTAATTGTTTAAAAAAACTACAGGGCGGATATGTCATTGCCTCAAATGGAAAGATAATTGAAAGTTTGCCTCTTCCAATTGGGGGATTGATGAGTAATCTGCCAAGTGGTGTAGTTCAGAGGAAAGTAAAGACTATGATTGATACTGCCAGGAAAATGGGAGTTCATGATGGAATAGATCCTTTTATTACTTTGTCATTTATGGCACTTCCTGTCATTCCTAAAATCCGACTTACGGATAAGGGCTTATTTGATGTGGAGAAAATTGAAATGATAACAGAAAATTAAGAAGTGCAATTATGCAATTAAATATATTTGGGAGGATAACTATGAGATCTGATAATTTATATAATCCATATAAAACGTCCAGGGCTGTATCCTATGGGAAGAATGGGATGGTAGCTACTTCACAGAATTTTGCAGCAGAGGCTGGGTTTGAGATTCTAAAAAATGGAGGGAATGCTGTAGATGCTGCTGTGGCTGCAGCAGCAGCCTTAACTGTATGCGAACCCACTTCCAATGGAATTGGAGGAGATGCTTTTGCGATAGTTTATTATAAGGGAAAACTCTATGGCTTAAATTCCAGTGGACCCTCACCAGAAAAAATATCTGTGGATATGTTGAGAAGTAAGGGGTATAAACAAATGCCGAGGTTCGGATGGGCACCTGTAAATGTTCCAGGTATTCCTGCTGCATGGTCGGCGCTTTGGAAAAGATTTGGGAAGCTTCCTTTTGAAAAACTTTTAGCACCTGCTGTGGAATATGCAGAAGAAGGTTATCCTGTTACGCCTACTGTAGGGCACCTTTGGGAAAAATCCTACAGAGAATTCAAACATTATTTGAAAGGTGACGAATTTAAATACTGGTTTGAAACTTTCTCACCTAAGGAAAGAGCACCTAGGATAGGAGAAATTGTAACTTTAAGGGATCACGGGAAAACTTTAAAAACTATAGCTGAGACCTTAGGAGAAGCTTTTTACAGGGGAGAACTGGCGGAAAAAATAGATAAATTCTCCAAAGATACTGGTGGATACATAAGAAGAGAGGATCTTGAAAAATTTCAACCGGAGTGGATGGATCCAATAAGTGTAAATTATAGGGGCTATGATGTATATGAAATGCCTCCAAATGGACAGGGAATAACAGCTTTAATGGCACTTAATATACTGAAGGGGTTTGAATTTGGTGAAAAAGACTCAGTGGATACCTGTCACAAGCAGATTGAAGCCATAAAATTGGCTTTTGAAGATTCTTTAAAATATGTTACTGATGCAAAAAAAATGAAAGTCAATATAGGAGACTTATTATCTGAATCTTATGCAGAAGAGAGAAGAAAGCAAATAACAGAAACTGCTTTCATGCCCAAGGTGTATAAAAATATAAACGGTGGAACTGTTTATCTTGCCACTGCAGATGGCGAGGGAAACATGGTATCTTATATACAGAGCAATTATATGGGTTTTGGTTCTGGCTTGGTTGTACCTGGAACGGGAATTGCCCTTCACAATAGGGGAAATAGCTTTTCACTTGATCCAAATCATGTAAATTTCCTGGAACCTGAAAAGAAACCCTACCATACTATAATTCCAGGATTTTTGATGAAAGGTAATAGGCCCATAGGTCCCTTCGGAGTTATGGGAGCATTTATGCAGCCGCAGGGGCATATTCAAGTACTGATGAATTTTATTGACTTTGGGTTGAATCCTCAGGCGGCATTGGATGCACCCAGATGGTTCTGGACCTCAGGTAAAAATGTAAGCCTTGAAAAGCAGTTTTCTTCAAATTTGGCAGAGAATTTGTATGAAAGAGGTCATGATGTAGATTATGAAATTGATACAAGTGTATTTGGCAGGGGACAGATAATATGGAAAAATGAAAATGGAGTTCTATTCGGTGGTACAGATTGGAGAAGTGATGGTACTGTATATTCCTGGTAGGTAATTTTATCCGACCGCTACCATTGCTAAAACTATCAACTCCTTAAAGTTGTAGATAAGTGCCGGCAACCATCGGATAAAGGTTCAGGTGGATACCTGTAAATATTTTTTAGGAATGCTGCCTGCTGAATTCTTCCTTAATTGCATTGAGTTTGTTTTTATCAGTAAGCAGAGTGAGGCCTGTCAGTGCTAGAGCTTTGGCTCCAATTATAAGAGCATTATCTCCTTGTTTTGATATAGCGGCTTCACGGAATTCTGGAGTATGGCCTACTAATTTGTCATCTCCTATTTTTATATGGGGATGTATAGTTGGAACCACATGGCTCACGTTACCCGCGTCTGTAGAACCAAGCCCTTCTGGAATTTTATTTTTTATATGAACTCCCAGTGATTCTAGATTTTCTGCAAACACATCATCAAATTTGTCGTTTACGAGAAAATTATCTATCTTATTCTGGAAAAAACTTATGTTAACCTTAGTTCCTGTGCTCAAAGATGCTCCTCTGGCAATATTTTTAACTTTTTCTGTAACCTGATCGCAGGTATTTCTTTCAGAGGCACGTATGAAAAATTTTGCTCTGGCATAATCCGGAACTATGTTTGGGGCATATCCGCCATCGGTTATTATACCGTGTATTCTCACATCACTGGTTACATGTTGTCTTAGGGCATTTATTCCATTAAATAATTGGATTACTCCATCAAGGGCGTTTATTCCTTTTTCAGGACAAGCTGCTGCATGAGCGGCTTTTCCTATAAATTCAAATTGAATTGGGTCATTGGCCAGAGATTTAACCGTTCTATAGTTCTCATTTCCAGGATGAATCATCATACAGGCGTCTACATCCTTAAATAAATTATGTTTTACAAAGCTCGCTTTTGCACTGCCATTTTCTCCTCCTTCTTCAGCAGGAGTACCAAATACAACAATTTCCCCGCCAGTTTCATCTATAAGCTTTGACAGGGAAATAGCTGCAGCTGTACTTGCCGTGCCTATGATGTTGTGGCCGCAGGCATGTCCTAAATTGGGAAGAGCATCATATTCTGCCAAAAATCCGATAACTGTACTGGAATTTTTATTTGATTTTTTCCTGGCTATAA
Source organism: Clostridium sp. MT-14 (assembly GCF_042436595.1). Taxonomy (NCBI): domain Bacteria; kingdom Bacillati; phylum Bacillota; class Clostridia; order Eubacteriales; family Clostridiaceae; genus Clostridium; species Clostridium sp. MT-14. The sequence goes on along the minus strand of NZ_JBHMIY010000021.1, from coordinate 42,405 downwards.
AAGAAGTAGGATGGCCTGCTGCTGCTTTTTCTATAGAAAATCCTTCCTTTTTCAAGGTATCTATAAGTAATTTGGAAGAAAAAAATTCCTCATTTCCTATCTCAGGATGACTGTGTATTTGGTGGCTTATATTTATATAAGCATTTTTGCTATTTTCGATTCCATTTATTATGTCCTGTTGAAAATCCTTGATATATTTTATGTTCATAATAAAAACCTCCTCTTTTTTGCATAAAAAAATCTTCTTTGAAACAAAGAAGAGATATTTAAATTCTCTTCTTATCTTTCAAGCCTATAAAAATAAACTTGCTGGAATTGGCACAGTATCTTTTAAAAAGATCTGCTGCCGAGGTTTCAAAGGGCCGTTCCCTCCACCTCTCTGGATAAGAATTTTGCATATTAAACTGACTACTAAACATAATAGAGCTTTTAAGTAATTTTGTCAACAAAAATGATTATTAGAAATTACATATTGACATAATAAAAATAAGTTGTATAATTTAGCTTATAAAGTAATTTGAAAAAATTGAATATATCCTTATCAAGAGAAACTGAGGGACTGGCCCTTTGAAGTTTCAGCAACCACATTTGTGTGATGGTGCTAAATCCAGCAGAACGTTGTTCTGAAAGATGAGGAAAGGTATAAAAACCCTTCCGCGGGTTTTTTTTAATGCCGTGTATCCCCTTCTTTTAGGAAGGGGATTTTTTATGAATAAAATTACTGTAAAATTGCAATAGATGATTTTAGAGGAGGGAAAAGTATGATATGGCTAAAAAATATCAACAAGATTTATACAGGTAAAACTAATACAGTGGAAGCCTTAAAAAATGTCAATCTTCACATTAAAGCTGGTGAGATCTTTGGAATCATAGGGTACAGTGGAGCGGGAAAAAGCACTTTAATTCGCTGTATAAATTTATTGGAAAAGCCGACTTCCGGAGAAGTAATCGTAAATGGAAAGAATCTAACTCGTTTATCTCCAAGAGAATTGAGAGAGAGCAGAGAAAAAATTGGAATGATATTTCAAAATTTTAATCTCATGAAAAATAGAACGGTATTTGAGAATGTGGCCTATCCTTTAAAGAGAAAGGGCTTTAGCAAAAATGAGATAGAGAAAAAAGTACTGGATCTTTTAAGACTGGTGGAACTAAATGACAAAATAAAAGTGTATCCTTCACAGCTGAGCGGCGGGCAAAAACAGAGAGTTGGAATTGCCAGGGCACTGGCCAATGATCCTGAAGTGCTTTTATGTGACGAGGCCACATCGGCTCTGGATCCACAGACAACTCAGTCAATTTTAAAACTTTTAAAAGGTATTAATGAAAATTTGAAATTGACTATAGTAGTAATAACTCATCAAATGGAGGTAGTAAAGGAAATATGTCAGAGAGTGGCAGTAATAGATTCTGGTGAAATAGTTGAACAGGGGAATATAATAGATATATTTACAAATCCAAAAGCTCCTATAACCAAAAAATTTATATCTTCACTATTTCATTATGAGAAAATATATGATTTTCTTGAAAAGGGAAGTTCGATGGGTGAACTTAAACAGGTAACTGAAGGAGAAAGTATTGTTAAAATATCCTTTACAGGGCAAAAAACAGGTCAGGCATTTATCTCGAAAATTTCTCGAAAATTTAAAATAGATGCCAGTATACTATTTGGGAATGTAGAAATTATTCAAAATGTACCTATAGGAAATTTGATAGTGAAGTTAAATGGAACGGATGAGAGTATAGATAATTCAATAGCATACCTTGAAGAAAATAGCATACATGTGGAATACGTAGGTATTAAAAATGATAGTGATAAATTAAAAGTTGGAAGTAATTGAATCTAAAATATGAATTTTTAAATTTTTGAAGGTGATAAAATGAATGAATTTTTAGCAAAAATAGCACCAAATTTGGTGAATTTATATCCTGAAATGCTAAAAGCCATATTTGAAACTTTTTATATGGTGGCTGTTTCAGGAATTATATCTACAGTAGCTGGAACAATAATGGGAATTACCCTGGTTGTTACACAAGAAGGAGGTATACTTGAAAATAGAATTGTTAACAGTATACTTGGCAAAATAATAAATATTTTCAGATCTATACCATTTATTATCCTTCTTGCAGCTATAATCCCACTTACAAGACTTTTAGTAGGTACTACCATAGGTACAAGAGGAGCCCTGGTGCCTCTTATATTCGGCTGTACTCCATTTATTGCCAGGCAAATTGAATCTGCGCTGCTTGAAATAGATAAGGGAGTAATTGAAGCGGCGCAATCAATGGGTTCAGGTCCCTTTGGAATAATTTTCAGAGTAATGCTTCTTGAAGGACTGCCGGGAATCATTCATTCTCTTACAATAACAATTATAAGTCTTATTGGATTATCTGCTATGGCAGGTACTGTAGGAGGAGGGGGTCTTGGCGATTTCGCCATACGCTATGGATATCAATATTTCCAGACAGATGTTATGGTAGCTACTATAATTGTGCTCTTGATTATTGTAAATGTCATTCAATTTGTAGGAGATATTTTATCAAAAATAACAACACATTAATTTAAAGATTAGGGAGGTCTTAGTAATGAAAAAAATTTTAGTGTTATTTTTAACACTCGTATTATCTTTAGGGGTTTTGGCAGGCTGTGGTTCTAGTAACAGTGCTGGACAAACTTCTAGCAGTAAAAAGCAGGTGGTTAAGATAGGCATAACCGGTGATGATCATAAGATTTGGGACAAAGTTAAAGAAAATCTGGCAAAGGAAAATATTGATCTGCAGATTGTGAGTTTTTCAGATTACGTACGTCCTAATATGGCACTTTCCGATGGTGAAATTGACTTGAATTCATTTCAACACTATGCTTATCTCAATAAATTTAAAGCACAACACAATCTGAAAATCAGTGCTATAGGTGAGACTGTACTCGCACCGCTTGGAGTATACTCACATAAAATAAAATCCATTAAAGACATTAAAGAAGGTGCAAAAATAGCTATTCCAAATGATCCTACAAATGAGGGCAGAGGATTGAACCTGCTTCAAAGTGCAGGCTTGATAAAATTGAAAGAGGGAGTGGGACTTCTACCAAAACTTCAAGATGTAACTGGAAATCCAAAGAATATTCAATTTGTAGAACTTGTTGCTACCCAAATTCCCAGATCACTTGAAGATGTAGATGCAGCTATAATAAACAGTGGTGTGGCTATAGATGCCAAACTTAATCCAGTTAAGGATTCAATTTATCTAGAGGATGTATCAAATAAAAATGCAAAGCCGTATATAAATGTAATTGCAGCTAGAGATAAAGATAAAAACAATGCCACTTATAAAAAGGTGGTTAAAGCCTATCAGACTGACGAGATAAAACAGCTTATAAAAGACACATATAAAGGATCAGAAATTCCTGTTTTTTAAGTCTGATTAAAATGAAGAGAATATTATTTTATAAAGATATTTACTTGTGTAGAGGATTTAGATAAAATAGATGTTATATAAGTTGTAAGTATAAGAATAATATTAGCAGTATTTGGAGGAGTTTATTATGAATAGAAGTTTTGCTACAAAGCTCATTCACCGTGGAGAACAAAATCCGGAATCCATTTCTAAATCCAAGACTTTGCCTATTTCTATGACTTCTGTATTTGCTTTTGATGATGTGGAAACACTGGATGAAGTCTATGAGGGAAAGGCCAAAGGGTATGTGTATTCCAGAAATGGAAATCCAGTTCATGATGCATTGAAGGAAATAATGTTCAGTATCGATGAAGGAGAGGATGCGCAGGTTTTTTCATCTGGCATGGCAGCTGTTTCCATGTCTATTTTATCTCTGGTAAAGGCAGGAGATCATATAATTGCAGATAATGTACTATACGGTGGAACTTATCAATTTCTTAAGAATGAATTGAGTAAATTCAATATAGATGTTACTTTTGTGAATACTATAAATGATTCCATAGAGAAATATTTCAGACCTAATACAAAATTGGTGTATGTGGAAACTATATCGAATCCGCTTATGGAGGTTGCTGACTTGAGGACAATATCAAATATTGCTCATGTTCATAAAGCCAAATTGATTGTGGACAACACTTTTGCCACTCCTATAGTATGCCAACCAATAAAACTTGGAGCAGATATAGTGGTGTATAGCGCTACAAAATATTTGTGTGGCCACAGTGATGTAACTGGTGGAATTGTGGTTTCAGATAAATATCTTACTCAAAATATAAGAAATATATCTGCACTCTATGGACCTATGATGAGTCCTTTTGATGCATGGCTTCTTATAAGAAGTCTTAGGACTCTGGAAATTAGAATGATTAAGCATTCCCAAAATGCTATGCAATTGGGAGATTTCTTGGAGAAGCACAGTAAAGTGAAAAAAGTTCATTATCCTGGATTGAAATCTTCACCTTCCAACAAAATGGCCAGTAAAAATTTCATCAATGGTTTGTATGGAGGAATGTTGAGCATTGATGTTGTAAATGGTGAAAGGGGAGCTTATGAACTTATAAGGGCACTCGACACTGTGAAATTTGTACCTAGCCTAGCAGGTGTGGCTACATCTGTATCATATCCCGTAAAGACTTCACATAGGGCACTAAATGATGATGAACTGCGTAAAGCAGGTATATCCAAGGGCCTAATACGTATTTCTACAGGTCTTGAAGATGTAGATGATTTGATCTCTGAATTTGACAAGGCTTTAAATAAAATATGAAAACTTGGTAAAATAATTTTTATGAGACTGTTGCACAGATAGTGTAACAGTTTCTCTTTGTTTCTGTAATTTTTATCGTTAAATTAAAGTGTCAGCTTTTAAATAAAAATTGTGTTTATATTTACAAGATCATTGACATGAATATTGTATACAATATATAATATACATATATTATATAGAAATAATTATATGAATTTATTATGGAGGTGTGATGATGAGTGTTACGGATAGAATTGAAGAGCTTAGGCAGGGTTATTTAAACTCAAAGCCATCTATTTGTTATGAAAGAGCAAAAATTTGGACTGAATCTCATGAGAGTACAGAGGGGGAACCATTGTCTATTAGAAGAGCAAAAGCTTTCTTAAAAGCATGTGAAGAGCTCCCTGTAAATATATTTGAGAATGAGCTGATTGTGGGAACAGCGGGAAAATTTAAGAGAACCGGCATACTTACTCCTGAATATTCATGGAAATGGGTTGACAAGGAGATGGATTCCTTTGATAAAAGGCCCCAGGATCCTTATTATATTACAGATAGCCAGAGGCAGTTTGTACGTGATAAAATATTTCCATATTGGAAAGGTAAATCCCTGGAAGAATGTTTCTTAAAAAGAGTACCTAAAGAAACTGCAAAATTACTGATTGATACTGGGATAATCGATACTGATTCAAAATGGAGACAGGCAGTTGGCGAAATTACTCCGGATTACCAGGATATATTATTTGCAAAAGGGTATGGGAAAATTAAGAGTGAAGCTGAAGAGCATTTAAGTGAATTGGAGGAAACCTCCGTGGAAAACATTGATAAAGTGAATTTTTACAGGTCTGTAAAAATTGTGGCTTCTGGAATAATAAAATTTGCAAATCGGTATTCTGATAAAGCAGAAGAGCTTGCAAGAGAAGAAAACAGCCTTGAGAGGAAAAATGAATTGATGGAAATATCAAGAATATGTAAAAAGGTGCCTGAAAATCAACCTGAAACGTTTTATGAAGCAATTCAATTTCTATGGTTTGTGCAATTGGGCTGTATAATTTCTGAGAACCCTCTTTCCCTTAATTTAGGAAGATTTGATCAATATATGTACCCTTATTATGAATCTGATATTAAATCAAATAAAATAACAGAGGAAAAAGCTCAAGAATTAATAGAAGCTCTATGGATTAAGCTATCCGAATGGATATGGACAATATCTTCTAATACAGCTGGTTATTTTGCAGGGTATAATCAATTCCAAAATTTAACGGTTGGTGGCAGAAAAAGAGATGGAAGTGATGCCACAAATGATCTATCATACATGTGCCTTAAGGCAACAGCAAATGTAAAAACCCATCAGCCGGGTTTAAGCGTTCGAATTCATTCGGGATGTCCTGAAGAATTTTTAATGGCAGTATGCAAGCTGGTTAAAACGGGAACTGGATTTCCTGCCATTCATAATGATAACGTTGGCTCACAGATGCTTTTGAGGGCGGGGTATGAACCTGAAGATGCGAGGGATTGGAACAATTGCGGCTGTGTAGTACCTCATTTTAGGAAGACAGGGGAATGGACATCAGCGGCAAATATCAATTTTGGGGCAGCACTTGAATATGCATTAAATGAAGGTAAAAGTAGATTGACTCATGAATCTATGGGGCTCAGCGAAAAAAATGCATCTGAATTTGATACTTATGAAGAGGTGAAAAACGCCTTTTTGAAACAGCTTGCAAATTTAATAAAACATACTGTTATTGGAACGGTAATAGCGCAACAGCTCCACACAGAGCTAGTTCCAAGGCCATTTTTGTCAACCTGTGTGGATGGATGTATGGATAAAGGTAGAGATTTGAGCAAAGGCGGTGCCAAGTACAATATAGGGCCTGTTTTAACAGGAATAGGTTTGGGAGTTGTATCAAATTCTCTAGCTGTAATAAAAAAGTTGGTTTTTGAAGAAGATATTACTACTCTTGAGGAGCTAAACAAAGCAATGGATGTGGATTGGAATGGATATGAAGAGTTGCGGAAGAAAGCACTGTCAGTTCCAAAATACGGAAATGACAATGAATATGTAGACTCCATTGCAGTGGAAATTTCTGATTTTTATTATAGAGAAGTTACAAAGTACAAAGATATTTTTGGTTCTAAATTCAATTCGGCATTTATGGGTATTTCCAATTATATACCTACAGGCAGAGTAATAGGAGCGACGCCCTGCGGCAGAAAGGCAGGAACACCTTTGTCAGAGGGAGTATCGCCATTTACGGGAAGCGATACGAACACGCTGCTTGCTGCAATGAAATCAGCAGCAAAGGTCAATCATGATGTACACACAGGGGGTACACTTTTGAATTTGAGATTGTCACCTGAATTTTTAAAGTCAGATAGGGGACTTAGAAATTTAGAGGCTATAATCAGAGCATATTTTTCATTGGGAGGATTTCATGTACAATTTAATACCGTGTCTAACGAAATATTGCGTAAGGCTCAGGAATCACCTGAAGATTATAAGGATCTGTTAGTTCGTGTTGCAGGTTATAGTACTCAATTTGTGAATTTGTCAAAAGAAGTTCAGGATGCAATTATCGCAAGAACAGTACATGAAAGTATGTAGAATATGAGTGGTATGAGTGAAAAAGGATATGTATCCCAGATACAAAATTTTTCAGTAAATGATGGAAATGGAATACGTACAACTATATTTTTATCAGGATGCCCGTTGAGATGTAAATGGTGCTGTAATCCAGAAACATGGACAGTTAAGCCTAAACTTGCAGTATTTAAGGAAAAATGTGTTAAATGCGGAAAATGTATTGAAGTGTGTCCTACAAAGCAAAAAAATTGTGTGACCTGCGGCAGATGTGTTAATGTATGCTCGTATGGTGCAAGAAAAATTGTTGGAAGGTACATGTCTGTTAAAGAAGTTATGGATCAAATAAGAAAAAATATGGTTTTTTTCAGGGAATCGAATGGAGGAATAACTTTTTCAGGAGGTGAAGCAACATTTCAGCAGAATTTTTTGAGAGCTCTTGTAGATGAAAGCTATAGTATTGGAATTGATATGGCTATTGAGACCAGTGGATATTTTATATGGGATGAAGTGAAAGATATATTTGAAAAGCTTGATTTTATATTTGTAGATATAAAAAATATGGATGAAAAGGAACATATAGAATTAACTGGTGTAAGTAATAAGTTGATTTTAGAAAATATTAAAAGAATAGGAAAATTAAAAAAGGAAACAGTAGTCAGAATTCCTCTTGTCGCTGGAATAAATGACAAAGAAGAAAATATTACGGCTGTAGCTGAATATGTAAAGAAATATGTACCTAATGGGAAAATAGAAATTTTACCTTATCATAATTTAGGAGAAGGTAAATATGAAACTATAGGGTTGGGAAGATTCAAAAATGAATTTGTCACGCCGGGATCTGATGAAGTTGATAGTGTAAAGCAATTGATCTGCAGCACGGGGGTTGAACTGGCGGATTATAGATAATATAGAAGTTACTTTAATAGGATTGTTTCGATTATTTGAGACAATCCTATTAATTTTGTAACCTCATATCATTTTAAATTATTTTTAAATTACAGTTTTTTGTCATCTATTAAATTGAACCATTCATTTATAGGTTTCATAATTGAACTTATACATCCATTTTCGAAAGGAGATTTAAGGTTAGCCAATTTTACCAATTCCAAAAAGGATTTTGTGCCTCCCACCTTGCATATTTTTATATAATCATTCCAGGCATATTTTCTATTGTCCATGGCTTTCTTCCAGAATTGAAGGGCGCATATCTGTGCCAGTGTATAATCTATATAGTAAAAAGGTACATTGAATATATGGGACTGCTGGAACCACCAGCATCCTTTTTCAAGAAAATCACATCCGGTATAATTTTTATGAGGGAGATATTTCTTTTCTATATTTCTCCAGGCTTTTTTCCTATCAGAAGGAGAGACCTCAGGATTTTCATAAACATAATGCTGGAACTCATCCACCGTAACACCATAGGGAATAAATTTTACAGCGCTTTCAAGGTGGGCAAATCTGTATTTATCTGCATCTTCTTTAAAGAACAGATTCATCCAGGGCCAGGTGAAAAACTCCATGCTCATTGAATGTATTTCGCAGCTTTCGTAGGTTGGAAAAATACATTCTGGAATGTCAATCCATCGGGACAGATAAGTCTGAAAGGCATGCCCAGCCTCGTGAGTCAAGACATCTACATCCCCTGAGGTTCCGTTGAAATTTGAAAATATGAAAGGTGCTTTGTAATCTGGTATATAAGTACAGTATCCACCACCAGCCTTACCTTCTTTGGTTATAAGATCCAAAAGTTCTTTTTCCAGCATGAAGTTAAAGAATTTCCCGGTTTCGTCAGATAGCTCAGAATACATTTTACGGGCATTTTTCACTATCCATTTTGAAGTTCCCTTTGGCCTGGCGTTTCCAGTGGCAAACTCAAAGTTTTCATCATAATAAGTAAGATTGTCAAGGTCAAGCCTTTTTCTCTGTCTTTCATAGAGTTCTGAAGCAGCGGGTACGAGGTATTTTTTCACCTGTTTTCTGAAATTGGCTACCATATGTGGATTATAGTCACTTCTTTTCATCCTTATATAACCTAGCTCCACAAAGTTTTTGAAACCCAGTTTTTTGGCAATTTTATCTCTTATTTTCACCAGATCATCATATATTTTATCAATTTCATCTTCATGATCTGTAAAAAATTTGTACTTGGCATCAGAAGCATTTTTTCTCACTTCTCTGTCCTTGTCCTGCATAAAAGGCGTTAACTCAGAAAGGTTTCTGGTTTCACCCATGAAGGGAATTTTTGCAGAAGCCAGCAATTTGGTATATTGTGATGACAGTGCATTTTCAAGTTGTAAGTCCTCTATTACTTTAGGGGAAAATGCTTTTAGGGAAAATTCAGCCAAAGTGAAAAATTGTCTGCCAAGTTTCTCTTCCAGTTCTTTTCTGAATTTTGAGTGAATCAGCTCTTTGTAAAATGTAAAGTCAAGTTCATTATACAGCGGTGAGTATTTGTCCCAGTAATTTTGCTCCTCGTCATAGTGTTTATCTTTTGTATTTATACTGTGCCTTATTTCAGCTAGAGTTCCCATAGTCTGAAGGTGGTTTCTAATGTGATTTATACGATTTATGCAGTCAAGTTGTTTTTCAAAACTGTTAGAGATTTTCAGTTCACGTATAAGAGAATCAATTGATGCTTTAACTTTCTCATAGTCAGGTCTTTCATATTTAAATTCACTGAATTTCATTTAAATAAACCTCCAATACAAATTGAGTTCATTAACATTATAGTATATGTGATTGAATTTTGAAAATAGATAATTTGATGTTTGGAATCAAATCTGATAAAATATAAATAATATAATGAAAGGTAATATCTTAACACTGCAGCTGCAGTGTATTGTTTTGTATACTTGTTTTTTTGTCTATCTTTCCAGTTTTAGTAGAGGAGAGATTTTTTTATGTTTGTTTTGAAAATTAACAATTTGAAAAGTGGAGGACGATATGAACATTACAATAATTTCTGTGGGGAAATTAAAGGAAAAATATTTGAAGGATGCGGTTTTTGAGTATTCCAAAAGGCTTTCCAGGTACTGCAAGCTGAATATCATTGAAGTCATGGATGAGAAAATTCCGGATGGAGCTTCAGAAAAAGAGGAGGACATGATAAGGGAAAAGGAAGGCAAAAAGATATTGAAATATTTAAAGGAAGGCAGTTATGTAATAGCTCTTGACTTAAAGGGAAGTATGATGTCCTCGGTGGAGTTTGCCTATAAAGTTCAGCAGCTTGCCCTGGAGGGAAACAGCAGCATAATTTTTATAATTGGAGGTTCTCTGGGTATTTCTGAGGAAATTTTACAGAAATCAAATTGTAAATTGTGTTTTTCTCAAATGACTTTTCCACATCAGCTTTTCAGGGTAATGCTTCTGGAGCAGATTTACAGAGCTTTTAAGATACTGAAGGGAGAACCTTACCACAAATGACGTAGCTTTTTTATGGAATAGGGTTGATGTGAGAGGGTTAAAGAGATATGTTTAAAATAATATGAATGAAAATTTTTATAAAAATATGATTTTAAATCATAAAATGTGTTATAATATAAATACAAAGAGAGAAAATAAAAACAGGATGCTGGCAACATCCTGTAGTGTACAATCTAGTTGCTTAGGCAACTGGTATCACTAAATTTTTTAATAAAAATAGTAGTATCCAATTGCGAAGCGGGGCTACTATTTTTTTGAGATTTTTTCTATAAGTAAAACTATTAATGTTAATAGTGATATTAAGAACAAACCACTTTGAAATAGTAACATTAAAATGCTGTTACTCATTGTATCACCTCCCTTCAACAGGGATGAGTGATACCAGTAGCCCACATGCAACCTATTTAATTGTACTAATAAATTATAACATGACTGTTGAGATAATTCTATATCTGGTATTATTTTCCTATTTAGATATATCTTATAAAAAGTATTTGTTGATGTATAGTCAATAAATACTTTATTTTTTATATTTGGAGGATGGGAACGTGAGAATTATCAAAACATTAAAAATATTAAACTGCTGAAGAGGAAATCGCAAATAGATAGAGAAGTACTCTAGGAAATTGAGGAATACTTCAACAACATATGCAAGCTAGAAGGAAAGACAATAGATGAGTTTTCACTGAAAGACTGTGGAATAATTGTATACATTCAAAATGGAGACAATATCTGGGATTTGAAGGAAGTAGGATTGAATCGGAAGATAATGATATAATCTATCTATAAATTAATTTACAGTAGTAAATTATTGTGGAGCAAAGATTATAATAATTCTTTAGGAGAGTGTATAGGCTAATGGATGAAACAAATTATACTGAGATAATTAAAGACCAAACAAAACGCGCTTTATGGAGTATAAACAATGTTATGGATTGTGTATCTGATGAATATTGGAATAAAAATTATTGTGATATGCCTTTATGGAAACATATTTACCATACATTACATTCCTTGGATATGTGGTATATAAATCCAAGAAAATATTCGGAACCGTCATTTCATATTAAGGACTTAAATAATTTGGATGTTAAAACAGATAAAGTATTATCAAGAAATGAATTAAACCACTATTTTCAATTAATTGAAGAGAAAATAAATCAGTATCTTAATAGTATAACAGATGATATACTTCTTACAAAGCCTGAAAACTGTGAATGGACAAGGTTTGCATTAATTCTTGCACAACATAGACATTTACATAGCCATATGGGAATGATTATGGGATTTATTATTGCTGAGACAGGATTATGGCCCAGAGTTTTAGGATTAGAAGATGAGATCCCAACTAGTGAGTATAATTTATATTTTTAATAATTATGATATATACTGGCGAATCAGTATGGAATTTTCTCAAAATGCGAACAAAGATTATTTAAAAGTAATATACAGATAAATATAATAATTTGTAGAGAAGGTGAAGTTGTGAAGATATTTTTACGAATGCATCCAAGAAATCGCTTATCCTTTGTGCAACTATAAAATTATTACTGTACAGAGGAGTGTATATTAAATGAATAGATTAAATAGACCAGTTTTTACAAAAGAAACAATCAGAGAAATGGAAGATATGTCATTTTTCATATATGCTAAGATTTTTGATGATTTGCTAATTGTTGCACAAAAGCAGACAAACTGTTTTGTATTGAAAACAAGTGATGGGCTGATAGTAATAGATGCTATTTGGCCGGTAAAAGAAGCTTTTGAGGCAATAATAGATTCCATTGAAGATGTTGGCTGGAATCCCGCTGCAATAAAAAAACTGGTTTTGACACATGGACATGTTGATCATACTGGATGCGGGAAATGGTTTGTTGAAAGATATCATGCTGATACCTATCTTTCTAAAATAGATGATATTTTTTGGAATGAATATCCCACAAAACCTGATAGACCGGAAACGTGGAAAGATTACAAAATTAATGTTTATATCCAGGATGGTGATACCATAACATTAGGTGATAAGACGATATATGTTTATGGTACTCCTGGTCATACTCCGGGAGGATTAAGCTACATGTTCCCTGTAAAAGAAAAAGGAGAAACTCACATGGCAGCATTATGGGGAGGAACGACACCACCATGGACAAAGAATGAAGTGAAACAATATCTCAAGTCATTGGATTACTTTATAAGTGAAGCAATTTGTAGAAAAGTAGATGTGGCTTTAAGTAATCATACAGCTATAGATAATGGATTGGAACGTATTATGTATTCAAAAAAAGGATTGGACTACATGCCCAATATTTATATCATCGGGCAGGATGGATTCCAAAATTATTGTCAGGTATTTCGTACATTGAGTTATGAGATGCTGCAAAAATTATAAATATAGCATGAAGCCGACAAATTCATGTTTTTGTATAAATTATAATATAAAAATTTTGCGTTAAAAATCAAGCATAGATTTATTTAAGTACTAAGAAGATAAGCGCTATTGTCACTGTGAAAAATATGATATGGTGATGATAGTGTTTTTTCAAGTCTAAATATCTTTAGTATATCTAAGCATTTTTTTAGCCTTGAGAAAGTGAAGAAGTTCTTTTTTACTTTCTATGTTCCAAATACTGTTATTTTTGTTAATAAGCTTATTTATTAAGTAAGGTTAACTTGATATCAGTGTTAAAGAATGTTATATTTGTTATGTAAGGTAAACATTACAGAGGTGATAATTTATGAAAAATCGATTAAAGAAATTTAGAGAAGCCTTTGGATTAACTCAAGAGCAATTAGGAGAACTTATAGGGGTATCAAGACAGGCTATTAATTCTATAGAAACAGAAAAATATGAACCTTCCATATGGTTAGCATATGATATTTCTAAAGTTTTTCATGAATCCATAGAGGATATTTTTCTTTTTGAAGAAAGTGAAAGAAAATCGAGAGCACAACAAAGCAGGGGGTGTTGTTTAAATGGCACTAAGACAAATTAGGCTTTCTGATGATCAAATACTAAGGAAAAAAAGCAGAAAAGTTGAAATAGTAGATGATAAAATAAGACAAATTTTAAAAGATATGGCTGATACTATGTATAATTCAAAAAATGGTGCAGGATTAGCAGCTCCACAAGTTGGAATATTGAAGAGATTAGTTGTAATAGATATGGGGCAGGGACTCATAAAATTAATTAATCCAGAGATAATCATGCAGGAAGGAGAACAAGAAGTTATAGAGGGATGTTTAAGTATTCCTAATGTAGTAGGAAAATTAAATAGACCTGCAAAAGTAACAGTACAAGCATTAAACGAAAATGGGGATAAAATTATATTAAAAGGTACAGGAGATTTGGCAAAATGTTTCTGCCATGAAATAAATCATTTAGAAGGTATCCTTTTTACAGATTTAGTTACCGAATATATAAGATGATTTCATTTATACAGACAAATATAAATCTAAGGTCCAGTATTATAAATTAGTAATTTACCGAGCCGTCAAACCAAAGGTTATTTATATAATCCAACGGAACAATAAACTAGAAGTTGCAGATTAGTTTGAAATATAGCTAATCTATTTTTCTTGATTTATTTAAAAATAGTTGTTGAAAAAATTTTTTAATTAACCTATCCTTTAGGTAAAGGAAGAGATCATATGAATCAAGAAAAAATGATAGAGTTAGAAAAGACAATAAACAGTAACTATAACAATATTGCGGGTATGATTGTACTAAAAAATGGTAAAACATTATATGAAAACTACTTTAATGAATATACTGCTACTAACACCATCCATGTAGCATCGGTAACAAAAAGTATTTTTTCTGCATTGATTGGTATCGCCATAGATAATGGGTATATCAAAAGTATAGACCAGAAAGTATTGGATTTTTTCCCAGATTACACTATTAAAAGAGGTGAAAAAACGATACAGAGCGTTACGATTAAGAATATGCTGACTATGACAGCTCCGTATAAATGTAAGTCAGAACCATACGAAAAGTTTTTCGCAAGCGATAACTGGATAAAAGCTGCACTTGACTTATTAGGAGGTAAGGGGCAGATAGGAGAATTTAGGTATTCTCCTATCGTAGGAACACATATTTTGTCGGGCATTCTTGTAAAAGCAACAGAACAATCAGTGCTTGAGTTTGCAACAGAAAATTTATTTTCGCCATTGGGAATTAATGTTGGACACAATGTGGTGTTACATAATAAAGAAGAACATTTTGCCTTTCTCAAAGATAAAAATGTTAGCGGTTGGGTTGTTGACCCGCAAGGGGTAAATCCAGCAAGTTGGGGTCTTACCTTGACCCCTATGGATATGGCAAAAATAGGTCAATTGTACTTAGATGGCGGAATATGGAAGGATAAACAAATTGTATCGGCTCAATGGATAGATGAGAGTACAAAGGAAAATAGCCGATGGGGCAAGCTGTCGTATGGCTATCTGTGGTGGATTATTGATGATAAAGAACATATCTATGCAGCTTTGGGAGATGGAGGAAATGTGATTTATGTCAATACAAAGAAAAAAATGGTAGTTTCTATTGCTTCCCTTTTTATGCCAGATGCTAAGGATAGAATAGAACTTATTAAAGAGTATATTGAACCAATGTTTGAGAATTGTGTATAGTGAATCTCAATTTATCGGAGAGACTATGAGCATAATAGAAACACTACAAATTCCAATTTAAGTTTGAATAACATAAATCAGTAATTTGAAAGGAAGTTTTATTATGGGAGAATTATCAAAATTGCCTAATATCGGAAAAGAAGTTGAAAGGCAGTTGAATGAAGTAGGCATATTTACTTATGATGAATTAAAAGATATTGGTGCAGAACAGGCGTGGCTGAAAATACAAGAAATTGATGTTTCTGCATGTATTCATAGATTGCTGGCATTAGAGGGTGCAATTCACGGTGTTAAGAAAACAGCTTTACCACAGGAACGTAAAGCAGAACTAAAAGATTTTTATAATTGGCATAAACATAAATAGTAAATTTGTGGAGGAAAAATATAGTATGAATATATATGAATTTGGAGTGGAATATGATAAGATACTAATTCTTTTTCATGGCGCATGTATGAGTTGGAAATGGTATGAACCTTCTATAAAAATATTAAAAAATTATTTTCATGTTATAATTCCTGCACTTCCAGGTCATGACCTAACAAATAACAGTTATTTTACTAGTATTGAGGATGTATGCAGAAAAATGGAGGAATGGTTGTTGCAAAAAGGGTATCAAGCCATTGATATTTTATATGGACTTTCTGCAGGAGGAGGTCTTGCAATTCGTATGCTGTCCGACAGCAAACTTACTATTAGAAATATAGTGATTGATGGTGGAATTACACCATATCAGCTTCCATATTTAATTACTCGAATGCTTGCTGTAAGGGATTTTTTGATAATAGAAATAGCAAAGCGTAGCAAGAAAAGCTATTACTTTAGCTTATTCTGAAGAAAAATACGGCAAAGAGGCAATAGATTAAATATATGAATTTATTCAGCATATAAGTGCAAAAACAATATGGAATGTTTTTGACTCTTGTAATAATTATTCTATGCCGAATACAATACCTTTACCTGTCAAATGTAAAATAATGTATTGGTATGGAGAAAACGAAAAATTAAATCGTAAGTCAGATATTGCTTATGTAAAAAAGAATTTTCCAGATACAAAATTTCGGATGATATCACAAATGGATCATGGGGAATATTGCATGGTACAGTCAGAAAAATTTGCCATGGATTTGATAAAGATAAGCTATAAAGTATAAATCCCAACTTGAGAAAGTAAAGCAGTTCTTTTTTATCTTCTATGTTCCAATCCTTATGATTGTGGACGTGTATGAATATTAACATTAAATAATCAAATATCATTCAATGAAATTAACTTCTAGTGGATTTCTAGTAACTAATCTCTGAAATTTATATTTTGGATATCCAACCATAACAACACCTGTTACTACTTTATCTTGGGGAATGTTAATCAAATTTAATAGAGGTGCATATTCTGCAAAAGCACACATTTCAAATAGTCCGGCCCAGCAGCTTCCTAGTCCTAAAGAGGTTGCAAAAAGCTCCATATATGTAAACTGTGAAATTGTATTTTGTCTGCTATTTTTTAAATTTTTAGAAGCAGTTCCTAGAATCAAATTAGGTGCATCTCGTAGTATTACATCGTTTTTATTTTCCTTATAATCTTTAACATGAGCAGAAAAACTCCAGTATCCTGATGACTTAGTTACTTGTTCTTCCATCCACTCCATTACAGCTTCTGTTAATTTTCTAAGCAATTCTTTATTTTTAATAATAATATATGAAATTCCCTGGCTATTACTTGCCGTAGGGGCAAGTCTTGCAATATTAACTAATTTTATAAGCTTTTCTTTTTCTACAGGTATGTCTTTATAACAGCGAATTGATCTGCGTGATCTAAGAAATTTTTCAGCTGCTAATTCATTTATTACAGGAAATTTTTCTAGTTTAACTTGATCTTTTAAAGGAGTCTTCATATTATCAATTGCACTATTAGGGCACACTGCAGTACATTGTCCACAACCGATACAAACTTTTTCAACGACCTCTCTTGGCCCATTTTCATCCATATGTAAAAATTTTGTTGGACACACTTT
Source organism: Clostridium sp. MT-14 (assembly GCF_042436595.1). NCBI lineage: Bacteria > Bacillati > Bacillota > Clostridia > Eubacteriales > Clostridiaceae > Clostridium > Clostridium sp. MT-14. The sequence goes on along the minus strand of NZ_JBHMIY010000021.1, from coordinate 25,054 downwards.
TGTACAAATTCCACATTTAGTACATTTCTCTTTGTTTATCTTAATTAATTTCACCATCTACGCCTCATTTTTGTTTAAAATTTGTATACGAAAGTTACTTACATTATAATAATATACATCAATGTAGAACATAACAAGTACGCACTTATAAGTGCTATAGTAACCATTTGTATACTATTTAAGGAGGTGTTCCCAATAATAAAATATAAAAATACAGAATACCAAGGTTCCATGGAATTAACTTTAAATATAATAGGTGGAAAATGGAAGCCAATTATTCTTTGGTATTTGAGCAGCAATACTCTAAGGTTTGGAGAATTAAAAAAGAAAATGCCTAAAATAACACAAAAAATGCTTACACAGCAGCTTAAATCACTTGAAGAAAATGGACTTATTAATAGAGTTGTATACAATGAAATACCACCTAGAGTAGAGTATTCTCTTACCTATACCGGGAAAACTCTTATTCCAATTTTAGAAAACCTATCTGAATGGGCACATGAATATATAAATACAAATAAATAACGTGGATTTTTTGTGATGAGAGGCTGATATAAATGGGCTTGGTGAATTTAGGTGAGGTTAATAATGATAAAAATTTTATGGAAATATGATTTTAGATCATAAAATGTGTTATTATATAAATAAAAATAGTATAGTAGCAACCATTTGCCGGTAGGAGCTACTATTTTTTTATTTCTTTAATGAGTAAAACTATAAATGTTAACAATGGAATAAGGAATAATACTGCTTCAAAAAGTAACATTAAGATGTTATTACTCATTATATCACCTCTCTTTGAAAAGGGATAAGTGATACCGGTAGCCCACATGTAACATATAGTAATTCACAATAGTAAGATTTATTGTGCGTTTATTATTAAAAACTGAGGAGATCACATATGGATAATGGAATTGCTTTGGTAGGTATTTCGGTAATAATATTTGTGGGTTTATAAATTAATCAATTATGAAGTGAAGTTAATCGTATGAATTCAAAATTAAATAAGATTTCTAAATGTGTTGGTGTTTGTGATGAATTGAAAAAGGAAATTATTGAAGAATTGAAAGATCTTGTATCACGAGGAGAAAAAATTAAAGCAATTAAAAAATATAGAGTGGTTACTGGGGCCGGGTTAAAAGAAGCTAAGGATTATATTGATTCTTTAAATGATACACAGGACAAATAGCAAATTTTTAAGGAGAGAGATGTTATGAGTAAGTATACTGCTTTATGGAAATATGTTCAAAAGAATGTTATTACATCAAAAGCGAGGAGTATTTATTATTGAAAATCTTTGTAATCTAAATACACTTTTTGAAGGACAAACAAATAGGAAATATATATTATAAAAATAAAAAAAGCATTTGTTGATGTAAAGTCAATAAATGCTTAAAATTTTTAAAAAGACTGTAACGAAATTTGATTTCGAGAGTCTTATATATGAGAGAGAGGTGAAACTGTGGCTGATTTTGAAGTTATATACTCTCAATATTTCGCTGATGTCTATAAATATGCTCTGTCACTATGCCGTAATCAAACTTTGGCAGAGGAAATAACCCAGGAAACATTTTTTAAAGCTTTAAAAAGTATAGACAAGTTTAAAGGAGACTGTAAAATACGAGTTTGGCTGTGTCAGATAACAAAAAATACTTATTTTTCCATATGTCAAAAAAATAAACATATTACGGCTGAATCCCATGAAGAAAATGAAGGTGAATGTATTGAGCAAAAATTAATAGATAGTGAAACAGTTTGGGAAATACATAAAACACTTCATTTTTTAGATGAACCATATAAAGAGGTTTTTACTTTACGGGTGTTTGGTGAATTATCTTTTTTACAAATTGCTGAGCTTTTTGGAAAAACAGAAAGCTGGGCAAGAGTCACATTTCATCGTGCAAAGATCAAAATCAAGGAGGTGTTAAAATGAAAATTCCCTGTGAAGTAGTTAAAGATTTAATGCCGCTCTATCATGATAATGTTTGCAGTGACGAAAGTCGTACCATTATCGAGGAACATTTGCTGGAGTGTGATACCTGCAAAAAATACCTTGATGATATGGAGGACGATTTCATTCAAACTAATGACGAGAAAGCAGCAGAGCAAGCAAAATTTGATATATTAAAAAGAATAAAAAGGCAGCTGTTTAGAAAAAATGTTATGGTGTCAGTTATTTCAGTTATATGTACAATTGCTGTATTATTAGGAGGATTTTCATTTATCTTTCACTACCAGATGCCAATTCCCTACGAAAATGGCCTAGTGAGTGTGAAAAAGGGAGATAACGGGATGGTTGATGCTTATTTTAACGGGGATGATTACTACTGTTCGTATAAATGGAATACCACAATTGAAAAAAATGGTGTAAAACAACATGTTGCATATATTTATTACACAGATACTATATGGACAAAGTATTTTTCTAAGCCACAAAAAGATAAGCAATATAAGTATACAATTAACAATAATGATTTTTTAAATTATGATGGGTCCAGATTTATAGAGGTAAAAAAAGATATATCAGCGGTGTATTATCTGGATTACTCGCACATTCCAAAGCTATCTACAGAAGAATTGCAAAAGAATTCCTCGAAAGCAGTTCTTCTTTGGAAAAAATAAACGTATAAAAATGTGTTGTAATATAAATACAAAGAGAGAAGATAAATATCCACCAGCTAAGCTGGTGGATATTTATTGACTGTTTTAGATGTGGATGATATTATTATTTCTATAGGTTGATAATAATTCTCATTATTAATCTATAGAAATAATTGCAGAGGAGCACAGGATGTATGACAAAAGTTATGGAAGACTTAGCTGAAGAAAAATTGTGGATTCCTATAGTGATTAGTATATCATATATTTTATTTGTATTTTTATACATATATGCGTTATATACTGGAAATCATTTGATATTGTCAAAAAATCTATCCGACAAAAATTTTATCTATAAAGCTGTACAGTAAAGTATTTTTATTATAATGTGTATAATTCTTGTCGGAATAGGATGTCTTGTAGAAAAAAGATCATTTCAAACTTTGAGATTTAAATTGAATTATCCAGTAATTACTTTTGTATTGATTTTGATTTATGCGGCTGTTTTTATTATAAAATACGATGGCATTAAAAGTGTATATAATGCTGTGCATTATTTAATTGCAGTTGCTTTTACAGAGGAACTTTTGTTCAGGGCATATCTCTTTACTTCTTTGGAATCCAGGCTCGGAGAAAAATTATCTGTAATTGTTTCAGGAACTCTGTGGGGAGCTGCACATTCAATTATAGGTATTATTCTATATCATAGATCAGTTTCTGTATCTGTTTTGTCTATGATAATAGGATATATAATCGCAAATTATGTTTTTGTGAAATTGTTGAAGAAGACAGATTCAATTTATATTCCTATATTGGTACATGCTTTGTTGGATTATTTTTAGTGAGTGGATTAACTTATATATATTTTGTATGTGAGGTGGTATTGTGTATGTAACAGATAGAGACAAGCAATTATATGGAAGTCAGGTATGTGTAGTTAAAAAAGATAAAGACTGTGCGATTTATAAAATTGACAATCCTACAGGCAGTGCCGTTATGACGAGTTATTCGGTATTTCCCGGTATTGAGCTGATTTATAATGACGTTCATGCACAATTTGTAAGCGTTGATGTAGAACCTCCAAAAAATATTTTGGAAATCAATCACTGCAGGGAAGGGATAATTGAGTGTGAAAGCAGAAAAGGAGAGTATTTGTATCTTTCTAGAGGCAGTCTTGCAATAAATCGAAAATTCAGTGTAAATAAAAGCTCTTATTTTCCATTGAGTCACTTTCATGGAATTACCGTTGCTCTGGATTTTGATAAAGTACCCGAGTGTTTGTCCTGTATTTTAGATGAAGTTTCAGTTGATCTGTCAAAATTGAAGAGTAAATTTTTCGGAAATAATGAAAATTTTTTAATAATAAGGGAAAATCAAAGTATACACCATATTTTTTCTGAATTGTATTCAGTGTCTGAGAAGATAAGAAAAGGATATTACAAAGTGAAGGTTTTAGAAATTCTCCTTTTCTTAAGCAGTTTGGAGGAAGAAGAATTGAAGCAGAGCAAACGGTACTACCCGAAAAAGCAGGTGGATACAGTGAAGAAGATAAAAAAATATTTAACAGTGGATCTTTCTGAAAAAGTTACTTTGGATGAACTGTCATCACAATTCAAAATTCCACTTACCACCATGAAACTTGTATTTAAAGAAATGTATGGAGACAGTATATATTCTTTTATAAGGACATATAAAATGCAGAAGGCAGTGGAGCTTTTGAAAAACACCGGCAGGGAGATCAATGATATTGCAGTATGCCTTGGATATAACAATGCGAGCAAATTTTCAAAGGCATTTAAAGAGGTGATTGGGATAAATCCCAGCATATATCGAAAAAATGTCTAAATGGAGCATCGGGGTCTGAATAGAGTAGAAGGTGAAGACATAATAAATTAGAATAAATTGTGTAACGGGGAATGTACTTCAAGAATTGCAGGAAAGGAGAATTTGAAATGGAGAAAAGATCTATTATGTCAGCTCTATTTGAATATGCAGGGAAATTCAGATACCTGACAATGGCCTCCTGGGTATTGTCTGCAGCAAGTGCACTTGTGGCGCTGATACCATTTATATATATATGGAGGATTATCAGGGAGGTTCTGAAAGCTGCCACGGGTTTTACTTATTCCCAAAACCTGGTGCAGTACGGCTGGATGGCTGTAATTTTTTCTGCCCTGTCCATACTTATTTATGTAGCTGCTTTACTATGCTCCCATATTGCCGCATTTCGGGTTCAGGCAAATATAAGATCGAAGGCCATGCGCCATATCAGTACACTGCCTTTAGGATTTATGGATGATATTGGAAGCGGAAAGATAAGGAGAATTGTAAATGAGTCCAGTGCAGCTACGGAAACTTATCTGGCCCACCAATTGCCTGATCGTGCAGGTGCCATGGCTGCACCTGTTGGTCTTCTCGCAATGCTTTTAGTATTTGACTGGCGGCTTGGTATTCTGAGCTTGATACCAGTTGTAATTGCTTTTGGAATTATGTCTGTAATGACTGGAAGCAGAATGAAGCAAAAAATGAAGGAATATCAGAATTCCTTGGAGCAAATGTCAAATGAGGCGGTTGAATACGTGAGGGGGATATCGGTATTAAAAACATTTGGACAATCTGTTTTTTCCTTTAAGCGATTTAAGGCATCAATTGATAATTATCAGAAATGGGTAATTTCCTATACAAAAGATTTGCGTCTGCCCATGATATTTTACACCACAGCTATTAATGCTGTTTTTGCAGTGCTGATATCGGCGGCCTTATTTTTTACAGCGGATGGGGTCACGGGAGAGTTCCTGTTGAATCTGCTGTTCTATATAATCATCACACCTGTTATAACAGTTACTTTGAACAAGATTATGTACTCCAGTGAAAATATTATGATTGTTCAGGATGCAATGGAGAGAATTGGCAGCATAATGAAGATGGAACCATTGCATGACAGTGAAGAACATGAACATCCGCAGGACAATTCGGTTGCGTTTTATGACGTGTCATTTCGTTATAAAGGTGCAGAGGAAAATGCACTGAACCATGTTTCACTCCACATTGCCTCCGGGCAGCATGTGGCTTTTGTAGGTCCCTCCGGCGGCGGAAAAACAACCCTGGCAAGTTTAATACCGCGTTTCTGGGATGTTGACAGCGGCAGGATTACCATAGGCGGGGTGAATGTAAAAAATATATCCAAAGAAGAATTGATGGATAATGTTTCTTTTGTTTTTCAAAACAGCAAACTTTTAAAAATGTCAATTTTTGAAAATGTCCGTCTTTCCAGGCCGGATGCAACACGAGTGGAAGTGCTTAAGGCCTTGAAGGATGCCAGGTGTGACGATATTATAGGAAAACTTTCAGATGGAATAGACACCATAATTGGAACAAATGGAAATTATCTTTCAGGTGGAGAAGAGCAGCGTATTTCCATTGCAAGGGCAATGCTTAAAAATGCACCAATTCTTATACTTGATGAGGCAACAGCATTTGCCGATCCCGACAATGAATCCAAGGTTCAAGCTGCCTTTTCTGCTTTGTCAAAGGGAAGAACGGTAATTATGATAGCACATAGGTTGTCCACCGTAATGAGGGCGGATCGCATTTATGTAATGAAAAACGGGGAAATATGTGAATCCGGAAGTCATTCTGAATTAATAGGGCAGCAAGGATTATACTCAAATATGTGGAGGGAGTATAACAGTGCTGTAAAATGGAAGGTTGGTGTGCAAAATGACATTGGCTGAAAGACTGCGGCATAAATATGCCCTTTCTGAAAAAGGCGCAGAAGATATGATAAAAGCATTTGCTGCATGTACATTATCAAATATTGTACTTATACTGCCTGTAGGTCTTCTTTATTATCTGGTTTATGATTTGATGGATAAAAATATTGGTGATGGTCATATTTCACTTTATGTATTTGGAATTGCAGTGTGTCTTGTACTTATATTTGCAGCAACGTATTTTCAATATAATTCAACATTTTTTGCAACATATCTGGAGAGTGGTGTCAGGAGAATATCACTTGCTGAGAAATTGCGGAAGCTTCCACTTTCTTTCTTCGGGAAGAAGGATTTATCGGATTTGACAAGTACCATTATGGCAGATTGTTCCACATTGGAAACAGCATCATCTCACTGGATACCGGAACTTGCCGGTTCCATTATTTCAACTTTTATCATTGCACTGAGCTTGTTTTTCTTTGACTGGCGTATGGCCATTGCAGCACTGTGGGTGCTTCCTGTTTCCTTTATAATTGTCCTTTTTTCATCAAGAGTACAGCACAGTTTGGGAAAAAAACAGATGAAGGTAAAGATGGATTGCGCAGATGGAATTCAGGAATGCCTGGAATCTTTGAGGGATCTTAAGGCAAACAATGCGGAAAGGGCATATATGAATGAGCTCGATATAAAAATTAAAGCTGTTGAGAAGCGTGCAATTATTACAGAACTTGGAACTGCTGTTTTTGTTGTAGCTGCACAGATGGTTCTAAAACTTGGAATTGCCACAGTTGCATTGGTTGGTGGAATACTTCTTGTAGATGGAAGCCTGGATGTTTTGACCTTCTTTATGTTTTTGCTTTTGGTATCAAGATTATACGATCCTCTGCAGATGTCACTGCAGAATCTGGCAGCAATTATTTCCGCCGATATCCAGTGCCAGCGTATGGATGAAATTCTTGGACATGAAATACAGACGGGATCGAAAGAACTTACAAATAAAGGTTGTGATATCGTATTTGATCATGTTGCATTTGCCTATAATGGCAGTGAAATTGTATTGAAAGATGTATCATTCACTGCCAGACAGGGGGAAGTTACTGCACTGATTGGCCCCTCCGGAGGTGGAAAAACCACTGTATCAAGATTGGCTCTGCGATTCTGGGATGTCAGCAGAGGGAAAATTACTGTGGGCGGTATGGACATTTCAAAAATCGATCCCGAAACTCTCATGTCTCTATATGCTGTTGTTTTTCAGGATGTCACACTATTTAATAATTCCATCATGGAGAATATCCGTATTGGCCGAAAAGATGCCTCGGATGAAGAAGTCATACAGGCCGCAAGGCTGGCTCATTGCAGTGAGTTTGTGGAGAAACTGCCGCAGGGGTGGAATACTGTAATTGGTGAGAATGGTTCTGAGCTTTCCGGCGGTGAGCGTCAGAGGATATCTATTGCCAGGGCATTTTTGAAGGATGCACCTATTATACTGCTGGATGAAGCCACAGCTTCACTGGATGTTGAAAATGAAACTATGATACAGGAATCATTATCCAGGCTTATTAAAAACAAAACGGTACTTGTCATTGCGCATAGAATGAGAGCGGTAGCAGGTGTTGACAAAATTGTAGTATTGGAAAATGGCATTGTAGCTGAACAGGGTGCGCCAGGAGAGCTGGCCGGAAAAGATGGGATATACAGGCATATGGCTAAGATACAGATGGAGGCTGCTTCATGGAAATTATAATGGTATATAATTTTGTTTTTTTGTATTTTACCTGCTCATTTGATTTTTGTATGTCATCTATTTCTATAATTGGGTATATGGAAATGATAAAATCCGGAAAAATTTATTTTTATATCTAAAGAACTAAAAAGCTTTAATTGCTGTTTTGCCAGTGATTAAGGCTTTTTAATATCTTTAATATATGTAAAAAAAGCTATTCAAAGGTACAGGATATTGTATAAAATGATATAATCTACCTATAGCACTTAAATGTGTAGTAAAAAATATTTGAACAATATGTAGACAAATAGTAATTGTAATAAATAAAGGGGTTAATAAATATGAATATAAGACTTGCAACCATTGAAGATCTACAAGCCATTACTGCTGTTGAGTCAATATGCTTCCCGGCAGCGGAAGCTGCTTCAGAAAGCGATTTTAAAAAGAGATTAATTGTGTATCCTAATCATTTTTGGCTTTTGGAGGATGATGGAAGACTAGTTGGCTTTGTAAATGGAATGGTGACAAATGAATCAAAATTATGCGATGAGATGTTTGAAGATGCCAGTTTACATGATGAAAATGGTCAGTGGCAGATGATTTTTGGTGTAAATACTATCCCCGAGTATCGCAGACAAGGTTGTGCAGAAAAAATAATCGATAAGGTTATTGCCGATGCCAGGACGCAGGGACGTAAGGGGTTAGTGCTTACCTGCAAAGAAAAACTGCTGCACTACTATGCAAAATTTGGTTTTAAAAATGAAGGGATTTCAGAATCAACACATGGCGGAGCAGTTTGGTATGATATGCGTTTGACTTTTTAAGTTGATAAATTTCTAATTTAAAGCCTAGCATTTATAAAATAGTAATTTGTAATGGAGGTATTTTATGATAGGCTATTACTATTGCTCTTTGAGCACGTTTTTGAACATTTTAAAAAGTAAACAAATTTATCTTTCAGATCCATTGAAAATGAATGATAATTTAGAAATAAAGTGGTATCTGGATAGACTGAACGATGAGAAAAGCAATGAGAATGAATTTGAATCAGTTTTCAATATGATGAAAATGCGCTCAAATATAGATTTCACTTTTGAGGAATTAGTAAAGTGTCTAAATTCTAAGGGACAGATGAGCATATATATTTGTTGCTTTTCAAAAGAATCAGATATATTAAGTCAATGGAGAGCATATGCAGAAGGCGGAAAAGGGGTTTCTATTGGGTTTGATTTAGAAAAGCTAAAAATAGTTGATAGCCATGGTGCATTTCAAGAAAAATGGAAATCAATAGAATTAAAACATGATTTTAGGGTTATTGAAAGTAATAATATCACAGAGTTTGTGAAACTAGATTTTGATCCTGATTCTATAGAAGAAATATGTATAGGACCGAAATGTTTATTAAGCAAAAATGATATAAAGCATATTCTAAAGAAATTATTAGGTGTGGAGAAAGATGTTATAGAGTCAAAATCAAGTTATAGATAGTGGTAATTACAAATTCCAATTTAATGTTGAATATTATAAATAGTAATTTGGGAAATGAGATTAAAATGGTTTTATTAGTAGTTGATACGCAAAAGTAATTTATTATACACCAACCAAAAAAGAAAAAATATGAATTTTAGGAGGTGTTATTATTAAAAAGATCATTAAATTTGTTAGAACCACTTTAGTTATTTTATCATGCTTATTACTTATTTTTAGCATATATGCCTGGATGGTGAAATTAAGAATAAGCGATTCTGAATGGCTGCCAATAATGGTTTTAAGTAGTTTGAATTTATTTCTATTATTTGTTTACTGGGTATTAGGTATAGGCTATATCAAACCTTCAAATATACAAGAAAATAAGGTTGGTAGAGTTTTGTCCAAGGTAGGGTTTGGTGGGAATATAATTTTATTTATATACTGTATATTAATTGTTATGGGATTTGGTATTATACCTTAATTGAGATTAGCCGATACAGTTTTATGACACATTATTGTTAAAATGAGAAATAAAGATTATTTAATGCTAGGTGAGATAAATAACACTGAAAATAACAAAACTTTATCTAATAATGTAATTGTAACAACAGGAAAAATCATAATTAAATCGTATGATGGAAAATCGATTTTTATAAAGTTTTAGCGTCACGTGTAATGTATAAGGCAAAAAATGATGAACCTAAATATTGGTTACTTGGTATTAATAACGGGGCATTTTGGAGAGAAAAATCAATTGTACTTGTCTGGTATGTTAATGAAGAAAAGATAAAAAAGGAAATGGATGGAATTGTAAAAACAATTAATAATGGTGTACCAGCATATGAATTAAAATATGCAGTAAAAGTTAAGAATAAAATGTTAAGAGTAAAAATAGATGAAAAGTAACTTGATTTTTATATGATAAATAAGAATAATTTAAGGCTGAGTGATATAAATAGTAAGTTTGCAAAGGAGTAAGATATGGCTTCTAGTCAGGAATATTTAGATTTTATTATTGGACAATTAGATTTACTGGATGATATTTCTTTTAGAAAAATGATGGGAGAATAACCTTATGATGTTGCAAAAGCAATGCTTTTGGTTGAGAATGTTGATAATAAAGAGCTCCTATATCAACTGATTATGGAGATGTATGAAGAACTTCCTACTCCAAAATTAAAAAAGAAAAAGTGACTTGAAAGGAAGATTAAAATGAAATTGGATGGTATTGGAATATTTGTTAGTAATATGAGAATCATGGTTGAGTTTTATAAAAATATCCTTGGATTTGAAATTCATTGGGATGGAAAAGAACCAAATGTAATGTTAAAAAAAGATGGAATATTGTTTATGTTTTACGGAAGAAATGATTTTGAAAAAATGACGAATAAACGATTCAATTATGCTAATGGTATAAATGGTCATTATGAGATTGCTTTAAGTGTTCCTAAACATGAGGATGTGGATTTAGTATATGAAAATATCATTTCTAAAGGAGTAGACTCAGTGATGAAACCGACAACAGAACCTTGGGGTCAAAGGACATGTTATATTGCAGATCCAGAGGGCAATCTTATTGAGATTGGTTCATTTAATAAATAAATCCCAATTTAACGTTGGGTATTATAGATTAGTAATTTATCAGGGAGAATGTATACTATGAGAAAATCAACAATTACTGCTGCATTTAAAGCAGATGTTAAAATAGTGTGGGAAGTAGTTGTAAGTAACAGTAAATATGAATGGTCATTGGATTGGGGTTTTTAGTCCTGTTAATGATGGTACGCAGGTTAAATTTACAGAAGAGATATCAGTAAATAATCCTATAATGAATTTATTTGCAGGTTTTTATCTAAAAAGACAGCAATCGCGTTATATAGAAGATTTAAGAAAAGAACTGGGAGAATAAATTCAAATCTGAAATAGAGGGCATTAAGTAAGAATTAATTCACTATATTAAATTAAAGCGAATTACTCAATTGACAAAGGAGCGAAATGTTATGAGTAAATATACAGCTTTATGGGAATACATCCAAAGGAATGGCAGCCCGTCAATGAAATTATCTTTCGATGAAATACATGATATAGCAGGAATTGAGATGGATCATTCTTTTTTAAGATATAAAAAGGAGCTAACTCAATATGGATATCAAGTTGGGAAGATTTCTCTTAAGGAACGGACAGTAATTTTTAATAGAATTGATTAAGGGTATAAAGGTTGCAAAAGAGAGGATGAATGCAGATAGAATAAAAATAGAGGCTCAATCTTACGCAAAGGAATTTTATGAAAAAGCAGGATTTAAGCAAGTATCAGAGGAGTTTTTAGAAGATGGAATTCCACATATTCAAATGGTTTTAGAATAAATGCCCGAAAGGTAAAATCCAATTTGTTTGAAAAATTATAAGAAAATTATTATGATGTAAATTTTTGTTTTGCAGTACTATAATAATAAATGTTTAATCAGGAAGAAAGGACAGAACCTATGAGTATCAATATTTTGGTTGTAGACGACGAGAAGTCCATAGCGGACTTAATTGAAGTTTATTTAAAAAATGAAGGTTTTACAATATACAAATTTTATAACGGCCAAGATGCTATCCGGTGTGTTGAGTCGGAACGGTTAGAGCTTGCGATACTTGATATCATGCTGCCGGATATTGATGGCTTTACTCTCTGCCGGAAAATCAGGAAAAATCATAATTTTCCTGTTATCATGCTGACTGCTAAAGAAGAGGAAATTGATAAAATTACCGGATTGACATTAGGTGCAGATGATTATATAACAAAACCCTTTCGCCCTCTGGAGCTTGTTGCCCGTGTCAAGGCGCAGCTCAGGAGATTTACCAGATATAATTCTGCAGAGCCAAACCAGAAAGAACACTTGATTGCCTTTTCCGGTCTGGTACTGGACATGGATACCCATGAATGTACGCTGAATGAAAAAAAGCTGTCTCTCACTCCTACAGAGTTTTCAATCCTCTGGGTCCTTTGCTCCAAACGCGGACGGGTGGTGAGTTCAGATGAATTGTTCCATAAGGTATGGGGAGATAAGTATTTCACCAACAGCAATAATACTGTAATGGTTCATATCAGGCATTTAAGGGAAAAAATGCAGGACAGCGCAGAGCATCCTAAATATATCAAAACGGTATGGGGGGTTGGCTATAAAATTGAAAAGTAAGATACATAAACGAAGAAATGATTATTCGAAATTGAAAAAGAAAGTATTTTTTCAAATGCTTCTGATTACAGCTGCCGCCGCTGTGACTGTTTATCTACTGCGTCATATCCTTCGCGGACAGATCGGAGATCGTATCGTTCAATATTTAGTCATCACTTTTCATTTTGAAAATTCGGATGCACAGGAAATCTATCAGCTGGTGATCCGCAACAATATGGAAATGATTCTTTTTGTTGCAATTCTAATATTTTTAGTTATCCTTTTTCGGTTTTCTGTTTCATGGTTCACCAAATATTTCGATGAAATAAGTACTGAAATGGATAAGCTTACTGAGGAATCCGATGAAGAAATTACATTATCGCCGGAATTGGATTTTATGGAAAATAAGCTTAATCAGATAAAAAGCAACCTGGAAAAGCAAAAGAAAGCTGCTCTTGATGCGGAGCAGCGCAAAAATAATCTGGTAGTTTATCTGGCTCATGATATAAAAACACCTCTGACCTCCGTTATAGGCTACTTAAGTCTTCTGGATGAAGCTCCTGATATGCCTCCTGAACAGAAGGCAAAATATGTGGGTATCACATTGGAAAAAGCTTATCGACTAGAACAGCTTATAAATGAGTTTTTTGAGATCACAAGATTTAATCTTCAAGCTATTGTTTTGAATAAAGGAAAAATCAACTTACTGTTCATGCTCCAGCAGATGGCGGACGAATTCTATCCAATACTGACTCCACAGGGAAAACAGGTGTCTGTCAATGTACCTGACAGCCTCACTCTGTGGGGAGACGCAGACAAACTGGCCCGCGTGTTCAATAACATTCTGAAAAATGCAATAGCCTACAGCTATGAAAACAGCGTCATTGACATTTCTGCTGAACGGAAGGACAAAAATATTGTTATAACTTTTACCAATCAAGGTAATCCTATCCCTCAGGAAAAACTGGAGACTATATTTGAGAAATTTTTTCGGCTGGACACATCCCGTTCTACCAATACAGGTGGTGCGGGACTTGGGCTGGCTATTGCCAAAGAAATAGTAAACGCCCATGGAGGCAATATTTTCGTGCAAAGTAATACAGAAAACACAGTCTTTACTGTGGTGCTTCCACTTATACATTAATTCTAATTTTAAATACCAATTGCAGTAAAGGTACTAAAAATGGGTGAAACACAAAGAGCATACCGGCAAATGCGCTGGCCATATAAAAGCATTCCTCTGTATCAAGGAGCAATGGAATTTTTTCCATACTGGTACTTTGGGCAGAAGCCCTGTCCTGCAATTTTGACAAATGTTCTTTCAGCAGCTTGAAAATTACCCATCCCATCAACGCTCCTATAGTATTCATCAGTAAATCATCAATATCCGTTATTCTTCTATTGAACAGCTGGCTCAATTCTATTGCAAGAGAGAATGTAATACCGGATAGTACTGTTATCCATAACACTTCATACTTTTTCCAGATACATGGAAGCATAAATCCAAGGGGTATAAAAAGCAATATGTTTTCTATATATGGACGAGCACCCTCTGTAATCCAGAGAAATGGAATCAGATTAACCTCATAGGGCGAAAGATTCAACCCCTTTGAGGTTATTACTCCAGAGCTGTTATGAACAATATCACTTATGGAAGGAATACCAGTAAAACTCAGCACAGCAGTAAGGTAGTACACAAAGATATATACCATTATGAAATGTTCAATTGACAGTTTACAGCCAATCTTTTTGCTTTGAGAAGTAAGCAGCATGTAGTATGGAATCAAGAATGGCAAAGTACCAATAAAACATGTAATCGAGATCATAATAATAAACATTAAATTCACCTCCGTTGTAATTAACTCGTTTATAATAGCATATTAAAAAAAGAAATGTCTTAATAAAACCTTAAGATATGGTGATTTCCTCCTTAATAAGTTCTATTCCTATTTTTACAGCCATGAACATACAGCTACCGTCATAAGAAAATCTTAAGAAATTCATAAGATAGAATTCCAACATGGCTCTTTTTTCTGTGGTTAAATAATATCAGTACAGAATAAGGAGCTGTTTTATATGATGCAAAAGGTAAAAAATGGAAACTCAATAATATGCATATTTATAATATTTTTACTGATAGCTGTTATTGCCTCTGATGTTTATAAAGCCATCATCACCCCAGAAAGCCAACATATTTTCAAGGTGGATCCAGATTCAACTGTCTCCATATCTCCTAATAAGCTGAACAGCAGCAATGTAATTCTGATCCGTCTAAAAGATCATGCTATCCTGATGCAGAAAAACAGCGAAGAAAAAATCTATCCTGCTTCCTTGACTAAAATTATGACAGCTATTGTTGCAATAGAAAACTTACCTGATCTTAATGAGGAAATAAGACTTACCAACTCCACATTTCAGGGGTTGTACGGGGCAGGTGCATCAATGGCAGGTTTTCGGCCTGGTGAGCAGGTCAGGGCAGTGGATCTGTTATACGGAGTAATGCTGCCAAGCGGTGCGGAGTCCTGTATCGGGCTTGCAGATCAAATTGCGGGATCAGAGCAGAATTTTGTAAAAATCATGAATCAAAAGGCGGCAGATCTTGGTATGGACAATACTCATTTTGAAAATACCACCGGACTTCATGATGGGAACCACTACACAACAGTGAAGGATCTGGCTGTCCTTTTAAGCTATGCATTGCAGAATGATACTTTCAGGGAGATTTTTACTTCCTCCAGTCATTCCACACCACCTACCAATAGGCATTCCGACGGGATAACCTTTTACAGTACCATGTTTGAAGAGCTCAAAAATCAAGATATTATTGACGGAAAAATTTTAGGAGGAAAAACCGGATATACCGATGAAGCTGGCCTATGTCTCGCCAGTCTCGCCAAGGTGGGAAGACAAGAATATATTCTGATTTCAGCTGGTGCCAGAGGGGATCACCCTTCGGAACAATATAATATTACCGATGCATTGGCTGTATACAACAGTATGGGAAAATAATAAGTTCTAAACAGTTTTCCATATCGGCTCAGCTCAAAAGTACACTCAAAATATTGAATTAAGTCCTGTACTTCAAATTTATTGAGTTCATTTTTTTCAATAAACTCAGAAGGTCAGCTTTTTATAAGAAAATTACAAAAATCTATTGACTTTGACATTATGTGAAAGTTTAATATATAATTAACCGCTTCGAAGAGGAATAAGATTTAGGAGGATTCTATGTATAATATAGGTCAATTTTCGAAAATTGGAAGAATTTCCACCAGGATGCTCAGGTATTACGATACCCTGGGATTGATAAAGCCAAGCTTTATCAACCCTGAAAATCAATACAGATATTATGAAAAGCACCAGGTAAAGGATATATTGAAAATAAATAAACTCAGAAGATACAGATTTTCATCAAATCAGATAAAACAAATTATGGAAGACAGTACCAATATCACTTTGACCATACTATTGTCAAAGCAGATACATGAAATTGAATTTCAAATACAGTCTTCCAAGAATATTCTGCTTGAATTAAAAGATTCTTTAAATAAATTAGAGAAAGGTGAAGATATAATGAATTCAAAGCGAAATTTCAATATTTCAATAAATACCTTAAAGGACACAAGAGTTTTGAGTCTGAGAGATACTATTTTAATGGACAATATAGGAAATTTAATCGGTAAAGTCTTCGAAGCTGTCTCCAGTAACAACTTATCCATTAAGGGAAACATAATGACTCTGTACTATGATGAAGACTTTGATCCAAATAATGCGGACATAGAGATCTGCATACCTGTGGACAGAGAATTGAAAACGCCCCAAATATCAACAAGAATTCTAAAAGGAGGCCTATACTGCCATACCACCTTTATAGGTCCCTATAGTGAAATTGGTGAATCCTACAGGGAAATCCTAGACTGGATTGACAAAAATTCCTACAAAATAATTGGAGCCCCCCATGATGAATATATAAAGGGTCCCGAATCTAAATGCAGCCCCGATGAATTTATAACGGAAGTTTATTTTCCAATAGGCAAGGAATAAAAGCTGTCAAATTGATTCTTGAGTTTGGGTGAATTTTGCCCATATAGAAATATAAACTGGTTTCTTTCAAAATATAGAAACCAGTTTTTTGATTAATCCAGCAGTATTAAATTGATTAAATCAATAAAAAGCTGTAATTGTCTTTAAGAAAATTGAGTATTACACTGGCAATCAGGGAATGTCCATCTAAATTAGGATGAATACCGTCTATACACAAAAATCTATTGTAGTCATCTTGTTTGAGAATTTCCGATCTCACGTCAATCAAAGCAGTTTTTGTCCTATGAGCCACCTCTGTGATCATTTCACTGTACGTTTTGTGCCAATTGTAAATTTTCTCTTCCGATCCAAGCCATTTTAAAACATTTTTTTCAGCTGTCTCGTCTCCTCTCGTAATCCACTTGAAATATCTTTTGTAATCCAGGGGAGGAAGTGTCATAAGTATGGGTGTTATGCTGGATTTTTCAAATGGTATTGAGTCGCTAAAGGTAAGTCATAATATAGGTGGGTAAGTGATTTCTTAAAATTTGGCTATATAAAAAAATTATTCAGTGGGGCAGGTTATTGTATATAATGCTATAATCTACCTATAGTACTTAAATGTGTAGTAAAGATTATTTAAATAAAATGTAGACAAATTAGTAATTTGTGATGGAGATGATAAAATGGACTTTTCATATAAAAATGGAATTAGTGTTGATGATTATAATAGACTCAGAGATGCGGTAGGTTGGGACACTTTAAATAAAGAGCAGGCTCAAGCTGGCATTAACCGTTCAAGGATGGTGGTTAGTTGCTATGAAAAAAATAAAATAATTGGCAGCGCCAGAATCCTTTGGGATGGTGGATATATTGCCTATTTAGCTGATGTGATGGTATTACCATCACATCAAGGATTCGGAATCGGCAAGAAAATGGTTGGAGAATTAATATTGTTTTTAAAATCTCAACTTAAATCAGAATGGAAAATTAAAATTGTATTAATATCAGCTAAAGGCAAAGAACCATTTTATGAAAAGCTTGGTTTTATCAAACGTCCCAATGAAAACGATGGCGCTGGTATGAATATGTGGATAAAATATGATGAATAATAAAGCTTGTAAATTTCCAATCTGCTTAATGCTTAAGAAGATTTTAAGTATTTATATTTAATAGGAGGATCTTTTATATGAAAGAATACATAGTAGACAATATGAACAGCAAGATCAGGTATCACGACTTACCTGGTGAAGATACGCCAATATTATTTATTCATGGCCTGGGCTGTGCCGGATCATTTGATTATCCCGAAATTGTTTTTGCACATAGCTTGGGCGGGCCTGTTGCACTTGAACTTGCCAATAAATGCAGGGAGAATATCGAAACAATCATTCTCAGTGAAGCTAATTTGGATAAAAGTAGCCGTGGCTCATCAAGTTATGAATTTGGAACCTATAAGGAAGAGGATTTTGTAAATGGAATATTTGATGAAGTTGTCAATGAAAATTCTAGTGTAAATTCTATGTGGGTATCCACGTTGTCAGTTTGTTCTTCCGCAGAAGGTGGGCTATGAAAAATCCGGATTCAAATTCTGGTTTGTCATATTTATTGCCTGCATTCCTGGAGTTATCTGTCAGCTGCTGCTGGATGATCTGGCAGACAAATACCTTTTCACACCGGTATCTGTGGCAGTGACTTTGTTTTTAGGCGGTATATGGATGATATATGCTGAGAATAAATTCAGGAATAAAAGTGTCGGAGACAGTGGATTGAATGTTACAGCAAAACAGGCCCTGATAATTGGCACATTTCAATGCCTGGCCATAATTCCGGGAATGTCCCGTTCGGCTTCAACAATTATAGGCGGATGGGTATCGGGGCTTTCTACAGTTGCTGCTGCGGAATTCTCCTTTTTCCTGGCAATTCCGGTTATGGTGGGGATGAGCGCCCTGGAGATATTGAAGATTGGCGGTATGGCAAACCTTACATCTATGGAAATAATATCTCTTGCTGTAGGATTTCTGGTATCATTTTTAGTGGCTTTGATAGTAGTCAACAAGTTTATACTTTATTTGAAAAGGAAACCTATGAGAATATTCGCAGTGTATAGAATGATATTTGCAGTGGTGGTATTAGCTGCAGGATTTACAGGGATATTTCATTAGCGGGGTAATTTTGCTTTAAAAAGTTTAGTAATTAAATGAGCAGATAATATGAAATATCAGACTATTGTATAATTGCTTTGAAATAATGACAGTCTATTAAAAAAGCCCTTGTTGAGGTGATAGGTTTGAAAAAGTCACTATACACTTTATTTTTAGCGTTGTTGATAATTTTCTATATTCCGTTAAATATTAAGGCTGCTTCATATAATTATGTTAAATTTGGATTGAGAGAACATTGTATTGCACTTCAAAATTCAAAAGAGAAATTATATCAGGATATGCTTGTGACGCTATTACTGCCTATTTTACAGAATGCAGTGGATAATTACTATAAAGAATATTTATCAGTATCTCCTGTAATAGCACCTTATGATATTTCTGTATTGAGCATAGATAGACTGGGTGGGAATGAAACAGTTGATTTTTGTGTGAAATTAGAACTTCATCCCTATGTTGGTCCACACCTTGATGTAGGACTTGATTATATTACTATTAAAATAAATTCAACAGGCAGAGTTAAAGTTGAAAAATTTGAGCATATCAGAAATTATGAATTACCATCATACTATCAAGATATTATAAAAAAGAAGCTGCCATAATGTAAAAATCTTCATTAAAGAAGTGTTATATTGACTGTTTTTCAGCAGGTTCAATGTAGCACTTCTTTTAAGCAGAATAAAGCTGATTGCCTTTTGCCTTGAACTATATTTTTCTATACTTCTGTAATTGTATGGCAGGCAAGTCCGGAAAATCTGATTATATTTACATGCAGTTATTTATCTAAAATCTGAATTTCTCCACGACTTCCGTCAACCAAAACTTTATCACCGGTTTTAAGTTTTGAAGTGGCGCTGCCGCATCCAACAACTGCCGGAATACCGAGTTCTCTGGCTACAATTGTTGCATGGGATAATGGTGCACCTATATCCGTAATGATAGCTCCGGCTTTCGGAAATATGGGAGTCCACCCTATATTGGTGGTTGATGCTACCAATATTTCACCTGGCTGGAACAGACCGCTGTCTTCCGGATCCTTAAGAATTCGAACCGGACCTTCAATTTTGCCTGCAGCTCCCGGGAAACCTTTCAGTGTTTCAAAATTTGAACTCATTGTATCAGCAGGTGAGGTAAAATCGTAATAATCCACTCTTCTATCTGGATTTTTGGCCCATTTATAAGGATCTATGCGACCTCTGATAATGGACGGAAGGGCAGGCAGAGCTCTGTAGCTGTCGTAATTTTTTTGCCTTGCAGGTATGTGCTCCAGAGCTGATCTGTCTCCTGTCAGTAAATCAAGGATTTCATGAATATACAGGAAGAAGACGTCATTGCCAATACCTGTCATCTGGCCGGCTTTAAGTGCAAAAGTCCTGTTGACACTGAATACCCTGGTCCATTCCGAACGCAGTGCCTCTCTGATGTAACTTCCCTCATAGGCCTCTTCAATCTGCTTTTTTATTTGAGCATACTTAGATGGAAAATTCTTCTTTAATCTTTTCATTTCCAGGATATATTGTTTTTCCTGATTTTTCAGCAGGCTTTCCGCATCCACTCCCGTTCTTTTATTTTCTTCTATCTGTTTTTCAAGCCACATTTTATCCTCTGATGGATCCGGTATGGATAATTCAAATTCATGAGGGCTCCTGTGACCATATTTCAACATGTATTCTTCTTTGGTCATTTCTCCCTTGATTATTTTTGAAATTCCAACAACAGGCCCCAGGCTTTCAAGGCTGGAATTGCCGCCTAAACTGGAAAGCAAAGCATCTGCAGCTTCTTTTCCCAAAAGCTCTGGAAGTTTTTCATTGAGCTTGAACAGGGCCATTATTTTTTTTCTGGGTGCATAGCGGCCCGCCAATAATATTTTACAGTTGTAGGGCCAGAGTTCTTCTTTCCATAATTCAAGTAATTCATTCCCGTCATTTACCTGTTCTATACGTTTTTTCATATTTCTGCACCATGCAGGTGTATCTTTTATATAGAGAGGTATTGATCTTGAAATTTTTCTTGAGCATTTTAACATATGTCCTATTCTTGGAAGCATAACCTTTAATAATTGCAAACCTGAAAAGGGATATACGGGAATATCCATGTTCTTTGTGGTTTTTCCAAATATATAGTTCATTTTTTTGAGCACCGGTTTATAATCTCTGCCAAATGCCTTATACATGGACAACGCCACATTGACATTGGAGTACATTCTTCCGCATATATTGCCTGAAAACAGATAATAATTTGGAATGATTGATTGTTCCTCATCAAGTGTTCTTATTACAGACCAGCTTAAGGGAGTAAAAACATCAGACATGGCTTCACCTACATTGGTATTTGTCCATAGATAATCCCCGTCCAAAGAGGCATTCATCTCATAGGTGTCCAGATTATATGCTTTCAGCGTGGTAATTGGCCTTGCCTGCAGTATATACAGTCTGCCTTTGGAAACTGCCCATTCAATATCCTGCTGACATCTCATGTCTTTTACCAGTCTGGAGGCATATCTGAATAATTTTGAAGAATATTTTTTAAAATCCTTCGGCCCTTCGTATTTTCCCTTTGGCCTGAATAATTTAAAGGGATATGCATTGGATTCTCCGGATACAAGCTGTTCTCCCAGCCCGTATACATAATTACCGGACATGCTTTCGTGGCTTCCGGTAATTGGATCTGCAGTAAATAATACGCCGGATATCTCAGATGGAACCATCAGCATGATAACTACTGCAATTTGATGGGACTGGTCCATGCCTTGTACAGAGGTATAAGCTTTTACTCTGTATGATTCCTTTGATTGAAACACTTTATAGATAGCTTCCTTTATTTCCTCATCTGTATTTCTATTTAAAACAGTTTCAAATTCTCCTGCAAAGGAAGCTGCTGCAGAGTCTTCACTTAATGCGGAGGACCTCACTGCAAACAGGCAGCCTGCATTTTTATCTCTGATTTGTTTCAGCAGACTCTGTATTTCACTCCAGGCCTCATCTCTAAGTTTATTTTCATGGAAAGCAGAGGGTAAAACCACAAATCCCTCCGGCACCGGATACTCATCCTGATACATTTTTGAAAGCATTGCACCTTTGCCGCCTGCAAGCGGCCTTTCCTCAGGAGTCAGATTTTTGAAACTTCTTATCATATTACTCATAATTATACAAGTTCCTTTCGCATTGTTTATTTATAAAAAGTGCTTCTGAACAAGTCCAGATAGCTGTCAAGTTCCACGAGCAAATCATCATAATTCAATTCATTCAGGGAGGAAACTTTTAATTTTTCCCGCTCTCTTGCTGAAATGCCTTCCAGAGTCCACATAATTACATGAACAGCCCTGTCCTTATCTACATTAGCTTTAAATCTGGAAACATCCACATCCTGCAGCACTTTACTGCTTCCATTGGCAATATAATTCCTGTTTCTTATATCCAGCTCATCTTTCACTTCCTCTGCTTCCTCGAAGTATGAGGACTTTACAAAGTCAAGCATATCCGGATATTTGTTTATCAAGGCAAATTCCATGACAATCACCTGCCTCAGCCTTTTTAAGATGTCTCTTTCACTCAGAGCTATTTTCCCATAAAACTCATTCATCAAAGTTTCTACTGAATAATCGTATAGATATAAATACAGATCTTTTTTACTGTGAAAGTAATGAAATAACATTCCCTTGCCTATACTGGCCTCTTTTACTATATTGTTGGTGGATGCGTTCTTGTAACCCCTTAAGTTGAATTCATTCATTGCTGCGTTGAGTATTCTATTTTGCTTATGGGGTTCCAATGCATGAAACTTTTCAAACATCTGACGGCCTCCTAATTCAATTTATTTAATCGACCTGATTGGTCTATAAAACATTATAGCATTGTCGACCAAAATAGTCTATAGTTTTTTATCCGAACGCTACCAGTGCTAATACTCCCAGCACACTCTGTGAAAGCGACTGTTATCAAATCAAAGATTTGGGACATCTGCTTTTCTCAAAGTGGGAGATAAGCACCGCTATGCGCCTGGATAAGTTCTGCTAAGGTTCAGGTGGAGTAAAGTATTCCTTATTAGCAAACTCCATCTGAACCTAAGAATCACTTGATAAAAAAGCGGACTTAATAATTTATACTTATTTGTCATATTTACAATATCTTCAGGGAATAAAAAATCTTTACAAATATATTCTACAAATGTAAAATTGATACTGTGGAGGCGACTTATATTGTCAATTATAAAGATTCCTGAATCCGAGCTGGAAGTTATGGAGGCTGTCTGGAACAGCCAGAATCCAATATCTTCCAAGCAAATTGTGGGTATTATGGAAAAGAAAAAAGGCTGGAAAAACACAACCATACTGACTCTTTTGTCCCGTTTGGCAAAGAAGAAATTTATAACTGCAGCAAAAGGGAAAAGGAGAACCTATTATACAACCCTTGTGACTGAAGAGGAATATCGTAAATTTGAAACCAGAGAATTTTTCCGTAAATTTCATAAAGGCTCTTTAAAAAGTTTTATTACTACGCTGCATGAGGACAATGATATTACCGATGATGATCTGGATGAACTGGATCATTGGATTAAAAGCAGGTGATGAAGGGTTTCATATGATATCGGAGAAATGGAGTTTATTTTAAAACATGAGCTCATGCATTATAAAAGAAATGATATGATATACAATATCTTACTGCTGATTACAGGATTTAATAATAAGAAAATATTAAAGGGGAGACTGGAGAATATGTTGAATATGAAAGAGAAAAAAAGGGGTATAATATTGGCAGTGCTGATTGTGGTAATAACTGTAATATCATTGGTAGGTTTTAATATTGTTTTTAAAAAAGACATGAATAAAAGCAGCAATATAATAACTGCTAAAGGCCAATTGCTTCAACCGGAGCAGGTAATAAAAAATTATTTTGGATATTATAATGAAAAAAACGTAAAAGGGGTGAATTCAACACACACAGAATGGCTTCGCGGGCCGTCATTAGATGAAAATCTTAAATCTATTAAACTTAACAGCATAGTGGAAGATACAAGTCCATCAGAGAAAGAAGGGTATATGAAATATGGCAGGGGAATAATAAATGGTGCAAAAGCAGAGAATGTAAAAATTTATAAAGTCAATTACACAGTTAAATATAAAAAGGATGGAATCGGACCTGAAGATAGTGGAACATATGAAAAATGGATCATTCTTGTTAGAAAAGATAAAAATTCACCCTGGTTGATTGATGATGGAGGAGAAGGATAAGTATATTATGCATCAGCACCACACGCTTTACGAATGGTGCTGATACATATTTTAAAAATTATTTAATGCCAAAATTTTATTGTTCGCATACTTGTATAACCCTTTTGATTATAGAGCAAAAACATTTCCTTAATTAAAAAATAGTAATAAACACTTGATTTGGTAATAATTTACATATATAATAGTATATGTCCTAAGTAAAATACTTAGAGGGGAAAATAAGCATTTGGTTAATGCCGGGTGTTTATTTTTTTATCCTGAATAAGTTAATAAGATTATTGTTAAACAACTTAGAAACAATGAAGTTACTTATTTAGAGTATTATTTATTTAGATTATTTTTGTTATATTATTGCGTAACTAAACTTTATCATAAGGCGTATTTAAACCAATTTACTTTTTATAGAAATGAGACATTTTCTAAAGTTGAACTTTAACATGAGATGTATTTAAAAATAAAATTATTGTGGTATAATATAGATACAAAGTAGATATAATATATCTTAAGAAGCCGTTACGGTTTTAAGTAAAATTAATGTTTGTTAGTTAGCTAAAATGCACTTAGTGGAATGGGTGCATTTTAGTTTTTTGAGTTATTTTCTTTATCACTATCCGCAGTAATAGATATTTCATTATTACTGTGTTTAGANGGGTGCATTTTAGTTTTTTGAGTTATTTTCTTTATCACTATCCGCAGTAATAGATATTTCATTATTACTGTGTTTAGAGCTGTTCTTATATTTAAGAATGGCTCTTTCTTTTAAGTATGCAAGCATAGCAAAAATGCCTACTATACTTACTATTGTAATGCATACTATAGATGTAATAGTAATAGAATCACTCATTTATGTCACCCCCTCTGCTGTCAAATTAACCGCAACGACTCCTTTGTAAGAGATAAACCCTGGGGAGTGACTAACTAAAAACACTTTATTCTCCTGATAATTATTATAGCATAAATTTTAACCATGAATC
>NZ_JBHMIY010000020.1:0-75072 GCF_042436595.1 Clostridium sp. MT-14 | reverse complement strand
TTGACTAAGAAGCCATCCACTTCTATAAGTGGTGGTAGTTCACAAACTAATAACGAAGATTCTGGTTATATCGTCATTGACAATAATACAAGCTCTGCCTTTGTAAGTGAATTTGGTTATGAACAAATTCTTATAAATTTATTGAAATATACATTTTTAACTTGACTTCTGTAAAAAATGAGTCTTTAAAGGAGGAATTGTCCATGTATAAAAAAAGAATAAATGCATTTGCAGGTATTACACTCATGTCATTAGTGCTAACTACAGCATTTACAACTGGATTTGTTAAAGCAGCAGGTTCGGTAACGCAAATAGGTGGCTCAACAAGATATGAAACAGCAGCAAAAGTTGCTGCAGCAACTTTTGCAAACAGCGATACCGTTGTATTGGTCTCAGGAGAAGGTTATGCAGATTCAGTAAGTGCATCTGTATTGGCCAAGAAACTGGATGCACCAATACTGCTTACAGGTTCGCAGATGCTTGATTCTAATGCTGAAGGTGCACTGGAAAAACTAAAACCAAAGAATGTATATATTATTGGAGGTACAGGTTCCATATCCCGGTCTATTGAAGATGGATTAAAAGCATCAAATTATAAAGTAACCAGGCTTGGGGGAACTACAAGATATGAGACAAACCTGGCTATAGCAAACAAATTGGTGGATTTGGGAGTAAGCAAGGACAACATAATAGCAGTAGCAGGAACTAATTTTTCAGATGCATTGTCAGCAGCACCAGTAGCTGCTGCTGATGGGGATATATTATTGCTTACAAATAACGATCTGAATTCAATACAGAAGACAATCGATTTTGCAAAGAATTCAAACGTTACAGTAGTAGGAACCACTACTGTAGTAAGTGATTCAATATATAATGCACTAAATGCAGATAGGAGAGTGAACGGTGGATCGGACAGATTTGCTACAAATTTAAATGTATTAAAGGCATTTGACAGTGATCTAAAGAATGACAAAATTTATGTAGCAAATTCATCAGAAAATAGCTATTCAGATCCATTAATTGCTTCAGCTGCAGCTGGAAAGTATTCAGCACCGCTTATACTAATTGATACTGAAGGATCAAATGTAAATGCTATAGATTATATCAAAACTAAAGCTGCAGAAAATACTGAGATAGAAGCAATTGGCGGAACTGGTGTAATTCCGGCTTCTATAGTTAATGAAATAAATAGTGCCATAAGTGAAGGTAATACAATGATAACTTTTAAAGATAAAAATTTAGAACAGGCAGTAAGATTAACTGCAAATAAGCCCACTGGTACTTTATATAAAAGCGATGTAGATAAGGTGTTGGAAGTAAATTTTTATTATAGTAAAATAAAAGATATTAGCGGAATTGAAAATTTAACTAGTTTACAAAAGCTTGGATTAGGTGGTAATCAGATAACCGATATAGGAGCTATCAAAAGTTTAACTAATCTAAGACGTGTTGAGTTTTCCAGTAATCAAATAAGTGATATAAGCCCATTAAAAAATCTAATTAATTTACAGGAACTTGCATTAGGAGATAATCAAATAAGTAATATAAATTCGCTGGGAAATATGACTAATTTACAAACTCTTATTTTATATAGAAATTCAATAAGTGATATAAGTCCATTAAAAAATTTGACTAATTTACAAATTCTCAATTTAAGCATGAATTCAATAAGCGATATAAGTCCATTAAAAAATTTAACTAATTTACAAACCCTTGATATAGGTAAAAATAATATAAAAGACATAAGCCCATTAAAAAATTTAACTAATTTAAAAGAACTTCGTATATCAGAAGGTCAATTAAGTGATAATGAAATAGATTCTTTGAAAAGTGCTTTA
This sequence comes from Clostridium sp. MT-14, assembly GCF_042436595.1. Classification (NCBI taxonomy): domain Bacteria; kingdom Bacillati; phylum Bacillota; class Clostridia; order Eubacteriales; family Clostridiaceae; genus Clostridium; species Clostridium sp. MT-14. The sequence goes on along the minus strand of NZ_JBHMIY010000020.1, from coordinate 73,234 downwards.
CCAAACTTAAAGATTACAGTCGAGTATTTAAATTAACCCAGGTATAGGCGAAACCATAGATTAAAATATTTATTTAGCATAATGAATCTTTAAAAAGAATATAAAGGCTTGATTATAGGGAGCAGGCTATCAAGGTTGAGAAGATAGAGTTTTGAAATACTACTATCAAGTGCAACCAGCCTGCTTTTTTGCATTTCATAGTGAAGAAGCATTTTAAGATATAGCTGTTCTTGATATTCTGAATTATGTTTTTGTGACAATGTAATTAATCCCTCTTTCATATCTTTATAATTTATCCAATTTAGCTTTCCACTTTATTTTAATTTTATTTTATCCCATGTATTTTTTTATTGTATTTGTGTGATAATATTAATAACTTCGGAAGGAAATACATTTTAAAGGGAGGAGAAATATTAAATGAAGAAAAAGCAGAAAGCATTGACTTTAATAAGCTTGATGTTAAATTTGATCTTTATATTAGGTATAGAAAGTATGCCTGTTAAAGCTGAACCCTTAAGTAAATCCGATGGATCGGAGATCAAAGCTATAAAATCAGATTTGAATGTAGATGCTAAATCTGCATTGCTTATAGAGCCCTCAAGTGGAAAAATAATATTCGAAAAAAATTCTCATGAAAAACTGGAACCAGCTTCTGTTACAAAAGTGATGACTATGCTTCTGAGTATGGAGGCTGTAGATTCCGGCAAGATATCTCTGTCAGATAAGGTTACCGTAAGTGAAAATGCAAAGAAAATGGGTGGAAGCTCTATGCTTCTGGACACAGGAGAAGTGAGAACTGTAGAGGATTTACTAAAGGGGATAGGTATAGCATCTGGGAATGATGCAGCAGTTGCCATGGCGGAATATTTAGCCGGCAGTGAGGATGCATTTGTGAACCTTATGAATAAGAGGGCAGAACAACTTGGAATGAAGGATACATCTTTTAAAAATTGTACAGGATTAAGTGCAGAAGGCCATTATACCTCTGCCTATGACATAGGTATAATGTCAAGAGAACTGCTTAAACATCCTGCTATATTGAAATATACGGGAACATATATGGAGACCATATCTGAAGGAAGAAAAAGCCCCATAGAACTGGTAAATCATAATAAACTGGTTAGATTTTTTAATGGATGTGATGGATTGAAAACAGGTTTTACTAGTTCGGCGAAATATTGTATATCTGCTACTTCCCTTAGAGATGGAGTGAGGATGCTGGCAATAATCATGGGTTCACCTACTTATAAGGTGAGGAATAAAGATGCTAGCATGCTTATGAATTATGGATTTTCAAAATATTCCTGTAAAAATGTCTTTAAAAAGGGAAGTAATGTAGAGAAGATCAACTTGAATAAAAGCGGGAGCAGATTTTTTATTGCCAAAGCCTCTTCAGATTTAAACGCAATAACGGAAAAGGGAAAAGATAGTAAAATCACCTATAAGTGTATCATAGATAAAAATAAAAAGAGATATAAAAAAGATGAGAAGGTAGGATATTGTGATGTATATGTAAATGGGGAAATGGTGGGTAAAGTCGATTTACGCAGTGATAGAAATGTAAAAAGACCAGGAATATTTAGCAACTTAAAGGATAACATCAGAAATGTTTTGCCTCAGGGAATATGATATATATGTTTTTAGTACAGAAAATATATAGTATAATAAGGTCAGAAAATTCAATTTATCCGGAAGAGAAAAGTACAAATTTGATATTTTACTGTATTGTTTTCTGAAATTCATTGGATTTTCTGATTGCTATTTAAAAATTAGGGGAGAAAATTAGTATGGAAATTTTAGAGGCATTAACTTGTGATGAGATAAAAATTGTAAATGAAATCATGGATTTATGTAAACGCAGGGGAATAAAGTCATATATAGTAGGAGGGGCTGTTAGAGATGCTATTTTAGGAAATAAAGTGAAAGATATTGATATATGCTTAGAGGAAGATCCAAAGGTTATTTTAGATGAACTGCAGAAATTAAAATGTTGTCAGTATCACAGTGAATTTCAAACAGCTTTTTTAGTTTTTGAAAATGGTGTAAATATAGATCTTATAAGATGCAGAAAGGAATATTATTTTATAGATGGGGCATTACCTAGAATTTCTCCATCCCGTATATATGAGGATTTGTATAGAAGGGACTTTACTGTAAATGCCCTGGCCTACGATATTGAAAAAAAATGTATAATAGATGTCTGTGGGGGCATACAGGATTTAAAAAATAGAGTTTTGAGGAAAATACATCCTAATAGCTATAATGAAGATCCAACTAGAATATTTAGAGCTATAAAATATGCTGTGAGATATAAATTTAGTTTAAAAGACAAAGATGAAATAAAAAAATGCGTGGAAAAGGGTGTATTTAGTCTTATAAGTAATGATAGAATAGTAAAGGAAATATACCTTCTGTGCTGTGAGGAGAATTGGAAAGAAAACATTTATCTGTGTAATGATTTAAAAATATTTGATGTAGATGAACGCCTCTTAAAAATTGAACTTGAGGAGGAAAACCAAGATAAAAGATATAGTTGTACAAGCAGGGTGGATATGAGGATCCTTAAATTATTTTATTCCATGAGGGATAGAAAATATAGATCAATACTAGCTGAAAATTCAATTTTGAATAAAGAGTTGAGAAGTGCTATTGAATGTTCCAATGAAGATTCTCATGAGGCAGCTGATTTGATTATGGGTACAATGGATAATTATAGGTTATATACAATATTGAGGAAGATGAATGATTATGAGCTTGTATTATTAAGCTGGAACTCAAAATTGAATTATAAGATATATAATTATATTTATAATTTAAGAGATTATAGGCCTTCTTTAAGTGGAAAATATATAGCTTCTAAAGGAGTAAAGGATGGAAAGTCTATAGGAAGGATCTTGAGGAGCATAATGAAAATTGAACTGAATTCTGGAATAGACTATGGGCAAAAATATTTAACTGAAAATTTAGGAGAGAATATGTAGATGTCTTTAAATATAAAAATAAGAAATTTTGAGGGACCCTTTGATGTACTGCTTCATCTTATAAAAAAAAATAAAATGAGTATATATGATATAAAAATTTATGAAATCACAGAGCAGTACTTAAAATATATAAATACCATGAGGGAAATGGACTTAGATGTAGCATCCGAGTTTATAGTAATTGCAGCTTCGCTTATAGAGATGAAATCAAAGATTTTACTTCCAGAGTCAGACTTGGAGAAAGAAAATGAAGATAAAGAGGAGGATCCTAGAAAAGAGTTAGTGGATAAATTGCTTCAATATAAAAAATTCAAGATGGCAGCTGAATTTTTAAAAGAAAGATGTGATAGAGTAGGAAAGATGTATGGTAAAAAGCCAGAGATAATTGAATCAAAAGAAGCGAGTATATCCCAGATTTTAAAGGGTGCTACCCTGTGGGATATATATGAGAGATATACCAGGCTGATGAGAGAATATGAAAGCAAATTTAACAGTGAAGTTGTGCTCAATAAAAAGATATCTAGAGATAAGTTTAAATTGGAAGATAAAATAATTTATATAAAAAATATTATATATAAGAGAAAAGAAGTTAAATTTTCAACTATTATAAAAAACTGTTCTTTTAAAATAGAAAAGATAATTACATTTCTTGCACTTTTGGAGCTTATAAAACTTAAAGTCATATTTGTAGTGCAAAGTGAAAATTTTAGTGAAATTTACATAGAAAGGATAAATGAGAATGAAAAGCAGTGATGATAAAAGTAGCTGTGAGGCCACAGAGAAAGGAAAACTATCAGAGAATAAGTATTTTTCTATAATAGAGTCTTTATTGTTTGTTTCTGGTGAATCTCTTGGTATTGAACAAATTGCATCCATAATAAAATGTAATGTAGAATTTACGAAAAATTTGATTGATGAGATGAGTAGTGTATATAAAAAAGATTGTAGAGGTATAGAGATTCTAAGAGATAATAACAGATATAGGCTGGTTACAAAGGCTGAAAACAGCAGTTATGTTGAAAAACTGTTGAAGAATAATTCAAGACAAGCTTTATCTCAAGCGTCACTAGAGACTTTGGCCATTGTCGCTTACAAACAGCCTATAACGAGAATAGATATAGACGAGATAAGGGGGGTAAAAAGTGATAGAGCCATATCCACTTTAATTGAAAGAAGACTTATAAAGGAAAATGGAAGGTTGAATGTGCCGGGAAGACCTATATTGTATGGTACTACGGAAGAATTTTTAAAATATTTTGGATTTGAAAATTTGGATAATATGCCTAATTTAGATTCTATAATTGTATGAAGAACAAAAGTTAAGAGTTAAAAACTCAGCTGTTTTTTTTGATTTATAACTCTTAACTATTAATTATTAATGGTTAACTGTCGTAGGAGGAACTGTCTTCACCGTGATTTTTTTCTTTATTTTCATCATCTGTCTTGTGATAAGAGGTATCTTTGTTTTTTCTGTTCTTGGAACATACCATTCCCCGAAGCAGATCCATTATTTGAGGAATAGAATCTATTACTTTTTCACAGGTGTTATTTTGATTTAAGGACAGCAGCCTTACAGAGTCACCTTTTGTAACTAAAAAAGCTACTGGTTTTACCGTAACTCCAGCACCTGAGCCTCCACCAAAAGGGTAGTCGGGTCTAGGTACTTCATCGTGCTGCAGATCAAATTCACTTCCACCGGATGCAAACCCAAAGGACACTTTTGAAATGGGTATTATCAGAGAACCGTCTTTTGATTCCACTGCATCCCCTACTATGGTATTGACATCTATCATTTCCTTTAGATTTTCCATAGTACTCTTTAATAAATTTTCTATAGGATGATTATCCATAAAAACTCCTCCTTATAAATCTTAAATTGTTATTATGCAAAATTGCTGTCTATTGAATTATTTGATTTTTTAGACTGCCTTTTATATCTAGATAACTTTATATATACATAGATAATTTTAACTAAACTTATATAAATTATACTTGTTATTTCTAGTTCGAAACGTGAACTGTTGAAATCAGGCTTTATGTTATCATGATATTTTTTTATATGAAAAAATCCGTTTAACCTGTTGAAGAGAAATATTTTTAATGAGCATATGGCCCCGTATACAAGCGCTGTATAGGCAGCATCGCCTAAACCATAGCAAAGTTTTACATCTACTTTAACTGAAAATCTAGCCTTTACGTTTTTAAGTTCCGATGATTTAATTGCATTTATAAGGGAAACAAATCTATTTTTTTCTGCAGTATTTTTGGGAGAAGATCTACCTAGTACAATTTTATTTGTTATATTCAAATTATATATTTGAAAGAGAAGTTGTCTGTTAATGTATTTTATTTTTATCTTTAAGGGTATTGGAAGAAATAACACAATGGGGAATATTAGAATAAATAGAACAGGTAGTATACTCATATATTTCTCCTCCGGATTCAATATGATCTATTGCTTAATAGTATTTACCGCAATAGTAAATTATATACTAATCTGGAACAAGTTTTAATAGTAATATATTTATTTAGGGAAAAAATATTCACAATAATATATTCATTATAGGAAGGAGCAATTTGTACTATTATGAAGATAAAAAAAATTTTATTGTATTTTATAGTGATTTTTATTATTGCTAATATGTTTCCAAATAAAGTAATGTCAGAAGATAAGGAGAGATCTTCTGAAAAGATCAATGTAGATGCCAGGTGTGCTGTAGCCATAGACAGCAATTCAAAAATTGTTATATATGAAAAAAATGCCTGTGAGTTAGTCCCTATGGCAAGCACAACTAAAGTCATGACTACACTGGTGGCATTGAAGTATGGAAAATTGGATAAAAAAATAAAAATTTCTTCTAAGGCGGCTGGGATAAAAGGCTCTACAGTGGGATATAAGGCTGATGAAAAAATAACTTTGAGAGAACTTTTATATGGTCTTATGCTCCGTTCGGGAAATGACGCAGCTGTGGCAATAGCAGAGGCAATAGGGGGAAGCATAGAGGGCTTTGCAAAACTTATGAACGAATATGCCGATGAAATAGGTATAATAAATAGTCATTTTGAAACTCCTCATGGCCTTGACAGGGAGGAACACTACTCCACCGCATATGATCTGGCTGTAGCTACATCTGTAGCCAAGAAAAATCCAACATTCAATGAAATTGTAAGTTCAAGAGATGTAGATGGAAAAGAAAAAGGATTTACTAGAAGTTATCACAATATAAATAAGATCCTTTGGGAGATACCGAATGCAAATGGAGTTAAAACGGGGTATACGGGAAAAGCAGGAAAATGCTTGATAACTTCTGCACCTGTGCAGGGCAATGATGTGATAATAGTGGTTTTAAATTGCCCTAAAAGGTGGAAAGAAACCGGTAAGATATATGAATATATAGATAAAAATTATGACTTCCAAAAATTATATTCAAAGGGAGATAGAGCATTAGAATTAAAGGTAAATAGAAAGAATTTAAGGCTTGAATATGAAGATGATATTGTAGTTCCTGTGAAGAAAGGATGTAAATATACCAGTAAGATTGTAAAGCCTAAAAAAATAAATTACACAGTCAATAAAGGTGATAAAATAGGTATGATCTGTATATACGAAGATGGTAAAAGAGTATACAAAAATTTCCTAAGAGCTTCTAATACCGTAAAAGTAAGAAGGCTTCTTAATTGGACCTTTTAGAACAATTTACAATGTACAGTTCACAATTGATGAGGATTTTCGGCTGAACCGAAAATCCTCATCAATTTGATATTTAAAGGAATAATTAATGACAGTAGAATAAATTTTCTTTTTTGGAATCTTCTATTAAGTCAAATCTTTTTACGGACTTGAAATTATTGTTCTGTATATTTTCAAGTGTATTTTTTAAGAATTCTCTGCTGAATTTAATTTGGGAGTTTGCATTCAGTCTCCTCTGCATTATATAATCTATATGTTCAGGAACGGTGCTGAATATATAAATGGGAAATAAGTGGCTTATGACCTTGTTTGTAAGGGCATATTGATAGATGGATGCATCTATAATGATACCGTTGTATATATTAAAACAGTGGGCAAAGCTTCTGCTGTAATTTTCATTTATATGTACACGCAATATGCCTTGTATTGCAGGGACATCCATATCCACATACTTGCATAGTTGATAGATTAGTGAGGATATTAAAGGTCCGCTGTTTAAAATTGTGTATTTACTTATACAATATTGGCATAGGTTTTTAAAAAAATTTTTTTCAGATTTCTTCATGTAATTTACCTTTCCCTTCTAAGTAAATATTATAATTTATTTTTTAAAGAAATACCATATTGTATGGGCACTAAGTTAAGGTTGAATAAATCAATGAACATTTTAGATTTTTCTATCTTTAATCAAAAAAGACTTTAATTTCCTGTATATTTAAAAATAGCATATATTTCAAATAATATATTTTGCTCAAAAATAGTACAGTTATAAAAAAATTAATAATACAGAGTAAAAGTTATGATTTTTATGGTATAATGTTATAGATGGAATAAGAGGAGGCATAGATCGTAAAAACGATAACAAGTGAGCAAGGAGATGTCAGATATGAAAAAGATGTCAGAAGGCGTTGTAATTGAAGTAGGACAAGATTTCGCCAAGATAAGAGCAAGTAAACACGGGGACTGCAAAAGCTGTGGATTGTGTGCAGGTGAGAATGCCACTATAGTAGATGCAAAAAATCCTGTTGATGCCAAAGTGGGACAGCATGTTATTTTTGAAGTAAAAGAGAAAAATATGTTGAAAGCCGCTTTTATTGTATATATTTTACCTCTTATTGCAATTTTTGTAGGTGCATTATTGGGAACATGGATTGCGAATAACATTGGGTATTCTGAAAGAGCACTTCAAATAGGAGGTGGAGCAATACTTTTTGTTGTTTCATTGTTGTATATAAAAATATTTGATAAGTCCACAAGTAAAAATGATACTATGAAGCCTATTATTAAACGTGTTTTATTTTAAATTACACCTAATTTTCTGATAGAAATACTAGAGCATAAAGCTGTATAGCAAATTGTGGAATATCAAATCTGTAATTTGCTATATAAGCTATTTTTATATTTATCCACACGCTGACATATTTATTCTAAAGTTCAAAATGCAACAGATAAATATCAATTAATGAAGATTTTCAGATAAGTCCTGAAATCCGCCGAATTGATATTTGAACTCTGAACTTTGATATTTGGATGGAGGCGCCGGGATAAGGCAATTTTTAATTTATAAATAATATTTTCATGCTAAAAATATTGAAAGAGGTGTTAAAGAGTGTTAAAAAGTTTTCGAGGTGGAGTGCACCCTGATGATAGTAAAAGGTATACAGCTGACAAGCCTATAGAAAAAGCACCTGTACCAGATAAAGTCTATATACCTGTAAGACAGCATATTGGTGCTCCTACATCTCCTATAGTAAAAAAAGGAGATGAGGTAAAAAAAGGACAGCTTATTGCAAAGAGTGATGCTTTTGTCTCAGCCAATGTGCATTCATCTGTTTCTGGAAAAGTTGTAGATGTAGCTGAATATCCACATCCTAATTTTGGAAAATGTTTATCCATAGTTATTCAAAATGATGGAAACGATGAATGGGCGGAAGGGATACCTGTTGAACGTAACTGGAATGACTTAACTGGAAAGGAAATAATAGGTATAATAAGAGAAGCAGGTATTGTAGGAATGGGAGGAGCAACTTTCCCTGCCCATGTCAAGCTTTCACCGCCGCCAAATAAAAAGATAGATGTTTTTATTTTGAATGGAGCTGAATGTGAACCTTATTTAACTTCTGATTACAGATCCATGCTTGAATACACTGATAGAATAGTATCAGGCATTAAAATTATCATGAAAGTCTTAAATGTGGAAAGAGGATTTGTAGGTATAGAGGATAATAAAAAGAAAGCTATTGAAATTATGACAAAAGCTTTTGAAGGTACAAATGTACAAGTTGTTGGGCTTCCTACTAAATACCCTCAGGGTGCTGAAAAAATGCTTATAAATGTTTTGACAGGCAGAGAAGTGCCTTCAGGAGGACTGCCTATGGATGTTGGAGCAGTTGTTCAAAATGTAGGTACGTGCATTGCGGTTAGTGATGCTGTAGAGAGAGGTATTCCGCTTATTCAGAGAGTTACAACTGTAAGTGGAGGAGCCGTAAAGGAGCCCAAGAATTTATTGGTGAGAGTGGGAACTACTTTTAAAGATGTTATTGATTTCTGCGGGGGCTTTAAAGATACTCCTGTTAAAATACTTTCTGGTGGACCTATGATGGGAATGGCCGAATCAAATCTTGATATACCAGTGATAAAGGGAGTTTCAGGAATACTTGCACTGGCTAAAAGTGATGTCAATACAGGAACGGAATCAGCCTGTATAAGATGCGGCCGATGTATAAAAGCTTGCCCTATGGGATTGAATCCCAGCATGCTGAGTATACTTGGACAAAATAATTTATATGAAGAAGCCAAGGAAGACTATAATCTTTTGGATTGCGTGGAATGCGGAAGCTGTGTATACACATGCCCTGCTAAACGAAATATTGTACAGTATATTAAATACATGAAATCTAAAAATGCAGCTGCAGCAGCTAGAGAAAAAGCTAAAGCGGCGGCTAAGGAAAAAGAAAAGGAAAAAGAGAAAGTTGAAAAATAATAAGGGAGTGATTAAAAGATGGCGGAAACGCAAATAAAAAAAGATGTTTTTACAGTTTCAGCATCGCCGCATATTCGCTGTGATGAATCCATTTCTAAAATAATGTGGAGTGTTAATTTGGCTCTAGCGCCAGCTGGAATTTTTGGTATAATCCATTTTGGGCTGCCGGCTTTTGAAGTGATTCTGACAGGAATAATTTCTGCTGTACTTACAGAATATATTGTGCAGAAGATCAGGAAAAAACCTGTTACTATTTCGGACGGAAGTGCCTTTTTAACAGGATTTTTGCTTGCTATGTGTTTGCCTCCAGATATTCCACCATATATGGTAGCTTTCGGATCTTTTGTGGCAATAGCAATAGCTAAACATTCTATGGGAGGTCTCGGATACAACATATTTAACCCTGCCCATATTGGAAGAGCAGTACTTATGGCTTCTTGGCCTGTAGCTATGACTAGTTGGTCAAAATTGACTGCCAGTGGTGTAGATGTAGTTACTAGTGCCACTCCTCTTGGAATTTTAAAATTAGAAGGATACTCAAAATTAGTTGAAACTTTTGGTGGTACAGGAGCACTTTATAAAGCGCTTTTCCTGGGAACACGTAATGGTAGTATAGGTGAAACTTCCACTGTGCTGCTGGTTTTGGGAGGGCTTTTTCTCATATATAAGAAATATATAAACTGGAAGATTCCCGTAGTGATGATAGGTACTGTGGGAATACTTACATGGGCTTTTGGTGGAAGTGCTGGATTTTTTACGGGAGATCCTGTTTTCCACATGATGGCAGGTGGACTTGTGATAGGAGCCTTTTTTATGGCAACAGATATGGTAACTGTGCCTATGACAAACAAAGGTCAGATCATCTTTGCACTGGGTGCAGGGGCTCTTACTTCTCTTATCAGGTTAAAAGGTGGATATCCTGAAGGAGTATGTTACTCCATATTGCTTATGAATGCAGTTACTCCTTTAATAGATAAATTTACACAGCCTGTTAAATTTGGTGCAAGGAGGTAGACTTTTATGGCTAATGATAAAGATAAAAATAGTATTTTTGCGATTACTAAGAATTTGACCATTACATGTTTTATATCCGGAATTATATTGGCTGGTGTTTATTATATAACTGCACCAGTAGCAGCGCAAAAACAGGTTCAAATAAAAAATGATACCATGAAAGAATTGGTTGCGAATGCAGATAATTTTAAAAACGTAAATGGTAAAAAAGATTGGTATGCTGCTGTAAAGGGCAGTAAGACAATTGCTTATGTAGTACCTGCTGTAAGCAAGGGATATGGTGGAGATATAAATATGCTGGTGGCAGTTACACCAGATGGAAAAGTTGTAGATTTCAGCATTGTATCTCACAATGAAACACCGGGACTTGGAGCTAATGCTTCAGAGGATTCTTTCAGAGGACAGTTTAAGGATAAAAAAGCTGCTGATCTGACAGTTACAAAAGATAAGTCCAACAAGAAAAATATCCAGGCTATGACAGGAGCTACAATTACCTCAAGAGCTGTTACTAAAGGGGTCAAAGAGGCAGTTCAACAGGTTACTACATTTACAGGAGGTAAATAGATATGAAATTATGGGATGTATTTAAAAAGGGATTGATAGCGGAAAATCCTATATTTGTGCTTGCACTTAGCTTGTGCCCTGCACTGGCAACTACAAGCACGGCTTTAAATGGACTTACAATGGGATTTTGTGTGATGTTTGTTATAACTTGTAATAATACTGTAGTTTCCCTAATTAAAAATGTTGTAAACCCTAAAGTTCGTGTACCTGTGTACATCACTTGTATAGCAACTATAGTTACAGTAGTTGAACTCGTATTGCAGGCTTTAGCGCCATTACTGTATAAGCAGCTTGGCATTTATCTTGCACTGGTAGTTGTGTTTGCCATAATACTTGCCCGTGCAGAGGTATTTGCATCTAAAAATCCTGTAGTACCATCTTTCCTTGATGGACTTGGGATGGGATGTGGATTTACACTGGCACTTCTTGTAATAGGAATAATACGTGAGCTGTTTGGTTCTGGAACTATATTTGGCCTACATGTAATGTGGGCATCCTATAATCCAATAATGATTATGATCCTTCCTCCAGGAGCATTTATACTCATAGGATATCTGGTTGCTGTAGTAAAAGTCTATAATCAGCATGTAGAGCAAGTTAAAATGGCGAAGCTTGAAAAGGCAAATGGAGGTGAAGCATAATGGGTACTTATCTTACCTTGTTTATAAGTGCAGTAGTAATAAACAATTATGTTCTGACAAGATTTCTTGGTCTCTGTATATTCTTTGGAGTTTCTAAGAATCTGAATGCTTCAGTAGGTATGGGTATGGCAGTTACCTCGGTTATAACTCTGAGTTCAATGCTGGCCTGGGTAGTGTATCATTTTGTACTTATACCCTTTAATCTGACATTTTTAAGAACTGTTGTATTTGTACTTCTTATAGCAAGCTTTGTGCAGCTTTTGGAAACTATTATTAAAAAGCAGGCACCTGCACTATACAATATGTGGGGAATATATCTTCTTTTAATAGCTACAAACTGTATAGTACTTGCTGTACCTATTGTAAATGCTGATTCCAATTTTAATTTTCTGGAAAGTGTAGTTAATTCTATAGGATCTGGATTAGGATTTGCTATGGCTATAGTTTTAATGGCGAGCCTTAGAGAAAAATTGAGATTAGCAGATGTACCTAAACCACTGGAAGGACTGGGAGTAGCTTTTATATTGGCTGGAATGTTAGCTCTGTCATTCTTAGGTTTTTCAGGTATGATTTCTCTATAGAAAGGAGATTATGATATATGATAAATACTGCAATTATGGTTGTTATTGTAATGACTGTTATAGGTTGTGTATTTGGTCTTATTCTGGCTTATGTGAACAAGAGATTTGCAATGGAAGTAAATCCACTTGTAGAGCTTGTAGAAGATGTACTTCCCAAGGGACAATGTGGCGGATGCGGATTTGCAGGATGCAGGGCTTATGCAGAAGCAGTTGTATTAGATGAAAGTGTTCCTCCAAATCTCTGTGTTCCAGGTAAGGCAGCAGTGGCAGAACAGGTGGCAAAGCTAACAGGTAAATCGGCTCCAGCTATTGAGCCTAGAGTTGCCCATATAAGATGCGGCGGTGACTGCACGAAGGCAGTTAGAAAATATGAATACAAGGGAATAAAGGATTGTACTGCAGCAAATTTACTTCAAGGAGGCCCTAAAGCCTGTCAGTATGGATGTCTGGGTTTTGGAACCTGCGTAAAAAGCTGTCCTTTTGGTGCTATGTCCATGGGATCCAAGGGTTTGCCAATAATTGATGTGGATAAATGTACAGGCTGTGGAACCTGTGTCAAAGCATGTCCTAAGCAGGTAATTGGATTCAGACTTATAGGATCAAAGGTTATGGTCAATTGCAATTCCAAGGATAAGGGTGGAGTTGTACGTAAAGGCTGTAGTGTAGGATGCCTTGGCTGCGGACTGTGTGTAAGAAATTGCCCTTATGATAATCTTAAGGTGGAGAATAATTTGGCTTCGGTAATAGATCATCATGTTTGCGTAGATAAATGCAGTGAAGCTACTTGTTTGGCTAAGTGTCCTACGGGAGCCATCAGAGCTATTGTAAGTGGAGCAGACTTGCAAGAACAGAGCAAGAAGGAAGCTGCAGCAAATGTATAATCGTTTATAGAAAAAACTAAATTGTAAAAGAGGTTGTTTTAAATTATTTTAATACAACCTCTTTTTAAACAGTGAAGAAAGATTTTCAATATTTTAAACCTTTAAACATGGGAAGTTTATATAAATTTTCAGTTAGGAATTTGGTACACCATCCTATGAAGTATCCCGTAACTATAGCGGAAATTAAAAGTACAGGAAGATAGATATATATTCTGAAATCCTCAATTATAATAGAAGCTACCAATAATTGACCAATATTGTGAAATATTGCTCCACATATGCTTATAGTAGATAAGCTGAGAAATTTTTTAAAATACTTATATAGTATAATCATGACCACATTACTTAAAATTCCACCTGCTATACTAAACATGAAGGCCGACATCGTCCCCCCAAATATTGAACCTAGAAGTGTTCTCAAAAGCATCACTGTGAGAGCCTCTTTCCAGCCAAGAAGTATTAACGCAGTCAGAGAAATCATATTTGCAAGCCCCAGTTTTATTCCTGGGAATAAAACTGGAATTTGAGATTCTATTACATATATAACTAAGGCTATGCCAACTAAAAAACTTAAAAAAACCATTTTTTTTATTTTACTCATATTTGCACCTTTGCTTCTAATATATACTTAATTTGAAAGCCCATCGTATTTTGAGTTTTTACCCTCTATATTGATTATGAGTTTATGAGGTAGACATATAATACTTTCTCCTGGCTTTGATATCCAACCGGTTTTTATGCAGATTTTGTCTGGGCAATCTGCATCTTCTATTCGTATTTTCCCATTTTCAACTTCTACTAAATTAAAGTGAGAAGTCTTGTACTTTATTTTAAATTGTTTTCTACCTTTTACCTTATTTAAATCTATGGTATTTATAATTTTACCCTCTTGTTTTATAACTGCAATTTTATGAGAACCTTTGACGTATAATCTATATGAAAAAACTCCAATGAAGCTTGATATTATTAAAATCAATATACAGATTGCAGCTATTTTATCTCCTTTTTTCATTGTGTCTCTCCTCATTTTTATATTATGAAAATTTAACAGACCGATCTCCCTATGATTTTACTATAATGAAAATGTATTTACAATGTTTTTATAATAAATTTTAAGCAAGAAACAAGGTGGTTAATAGGGACTTTGTGGTATAATGTATCTTATAATGTGAGAATTTAAGAGCAAAATTCTATTAGGGGGTAGTATTGTGGACGAAAATTTAAAATGGGTAACTGATCAGAGGCTCAAAAGGACTATGGAAAATTTAGAAAAAAATAACATGGAAGCTTATTTTGTAAACAGCAAAAAGGAAGTTATAGATAAGCTAGGTGAAATCTTAAAAGATGGCGATACGGTTTCTGTGGGAGGATCAATGTCTCTGTTTGAGGCAGGTGTAATTGATTTTTTGAGAAATGGAAATTATAAATTTTTAGATAGGTATGCTGAAAATTTAAAACCTGAAGATATTAAAGATGTTTTTAGAAAGAGTTTTTCTGCAGATGACTATATAGTGAGTACAAATGCACTGACTGAAGATGGAGAGCTCTATAATGTGGATGGAAATGGGAATAGGGTAGCTGCCATGCTGTATGGTCCCGACAAGGTAATAGTTATTGTGGGAATAAATAAAATTGTGTTGAATTTAGATGAAGCCATAGACAGGGTTAAGTACTGCTCGGCTCCTGCAAATGTGAAGAGACTAAATGCAGGCAATCCCTGTGCTAAATTGGGATATTGTGTAGATTGCAGCAGCAGCGGAAGGATATGTAATGAATACACACTGATAAAAAGACAGAATCATAAGGGAAGAATAAAAGTAATAATAGTAAATGAGGCTTTAGGATACTAAATGCATTGTTTGATGTTTGAACTCTGACATTTAAACTTTAGCATGGGACCTGTATTTTTGGACAGGTCCTTCTAAAGCTGTGGCATTTGTAATGAAAAAGAACTTTACCATAAATCTAAAATTCAATATAACTGTTCCCGTCAAGAGGAATCAATACTTGAATTTCGGGAGAACCGGATAGGTTTCCCACTGAGTATATACTGTAAAATCTGTTTGGAGTTAATCGTACGTTAGGTACATGAAGGACTCTGCTGTGGGAATCAGAAGTATTTACCTCCAGAGTATATACTCCAGGATTTATAGGTATATATTCTGTTATTTCTTTGTAGGAAACGTTCGGGAAAAGTATATTTCCATTGGAAAGTGCAAGATCCAGTTCTGTAGAATCAGAAGTTAAATTTATAAATCTTATAAGGGATCTGTTGGGAATTCTTGGACGACGTATATCTTCTATAGGCAATAGGCTTATGTTTGGGTAGCGGTCTACAGCGGCTATGGTAAATATTTTTTCTGCTGGTATAGGTAGAGTTTCATCTATAATTGGATTTTGCACGCTTCCTGCTGGAAATACTCTTATATTGTAAGTTCCGTAAGGTATATTTATATAGTTGGAAAAAGATTTATAGGTTAAATTTCTAAACAATAGGCGCTCGTTTAAATATACATCTACTGCAGGAGAATTAGGGCTGGCATTTAAGAACCTTATATAGGAAACAGGAGCGGTTTGAGGCATTCTATAGTGAGTTCTATGTGCAAAGTAAGGACAAACGAACATAATGTTCACCTTTCATTATATTTATACATTTATAATATATGTTTATTTCTGCAGCTGTGATACAATAATGTAAAGTTTAAGGATGAGCTATTGGAATTAGTAATTCTTAAAAATGTATTTGCCTAGATAATATAAATTTAAGGATATGGGAATTTTATTCATGTCTATATAATCCATAGGGTAGTTTCCATCCCAGGGATAGATAGACAGGTATTTTTCATTATATACGTTTATAAGCAGTTTTTCTTTATTGAAGGTAAATATAATTTTGTAGGAAGTTTTGTTGGGAAGATCTTTTGGCCTATCTATGAAATTATTCTTTTTAAGGATTTTTAACATGCTTTTTATATCTGAAATGTTTCTTTCTCCTAGTTCCTCTTGGTCATGAAAATTACTTTCTTCTATAATACATTTTTTAGGTGAAGATGTGGTTAAATTTTGAGCAAGTAAATTTGTATAATAAAAATTATTTGGTTTTTTGCGAGAGGGAAATGTATTATTTAATTTATAATTACATGATGTAAGAGTAAAAATACTGATCAAAATAACACTTAAAAGTATAAAAAATTTTTTCATTATAATCACCTTTATATAGAGTATTATAAATAAAATTTATGTTCTCAATTTAAAGTTTATACCTTACAGCAGGATAATTATTTAGATATACATATAATTTGAAAAATCAAGTATAAAAAAATTGGAGTGTTATAAATATGAACTATAAAATTATTGCTATGGATATGGATGGTACGCTTTTAGATGATGAAAAATTCATATCCCAATATAACGTGGATATGATACGTAGGGCAAGTGAATTGGGAATAAAAGTTGTCATGGCTACGGGAAGATTGCCTGGATCGCTAAAATTTTATTACCATACATTATTTCAAAATCAACCTGTGATATGTTGTAATGGTTCTATGATATTAGATGAAAATGGGAATGTTATAAAATCCGAGCCTGTGGATAAGGTTGAAATTCTTAAAACTATAGATATTTTGAGAGAAGAAAAAGATACGTATTATCATTTTTACGATGATCACAGACTTTATTGTGAGCAGTTTAAATACACTACGAAAAGATTTTATGAATTCAACAGAAAAATAGATAGAAAATTTAGAATGGAGATAAGCATTTTACCGGATTCGCGAAAATTTATAGAAAGTACTGAAGAGAATATCCATAAATTAGTGGCCATAGATTCAGATTTAGGTTATTTAGAGAGATTGAGAAAAAAAATAGAGGGCAGTACTAAGGTAGGTATAACAAAATCCGGCATAGACAATATTGAAATAATCAGCAGGGGAAACTCCAAGGGGAATGGATTGAAGGCTTTGGCAGATTATTATAGGATACCTATCAGTGAATGTATAGCTGTGGGAAATGACGAGAATGATAAGAGCATGATTAAAGCTGCAGGACTTGGAGTGGCAGTGAGCAATGCCCGTCAAATACTGAAAGAATCTGCAGATTATATTACAAAAAATGATAATAACAATGGGGCCATAGGAGAGGTTATAAAAAAATTTATTTTATAACCTATTATGTTTAAAGAAATTTCTGTTAAAGAGTGCAGATGCTTTAAATACTGAAGATATAAAAAATATACCTACAGCTATTGAACCAGCAATAGCCAGTGTTTTGAAGGCGATAAGTAGAGATTGATTTATATTTCCCTGTACATATTGAAACATGGCATTATACATATTTCCACCGGGAACCAGAGGTATAATTGCACCTATGATAAAAGTTGTGGCGGGAGTTTTTAAGATTCGGGCCATTATTTCAGAGTAAATAGATGCGAATACCGAGGCTATAAAGAAACATAATATACTGGAGGAACCTATATAGTGGGAGGAAATTGAATATAAAAACCAGGTTATACCTCCTCCAATGGATGAAAATACAAGATTTTTTCCACGAACATTGCCGATTATGCCAAAGCATAAAGTGGCGATTAAAATATATATGGAATTTATTATCATAATTAAAGTCCTCCTAGAACAAGCCACAGTTTCAATATGGATCCTGTACCCACTGCAATGGCAATGGCTACTAAAAAAGCTTCAATTCCCCTTGAAATTCCGGATATGAGATCACCGGCCATGGTGTCTCTTATGGCATTGGTTATTGAAAGGCCAGGTACTAAAAGCATGATGGAACTTATTATTATGGTATCTACATGAGAGCCTATTTCAAGTTGAACACTGCTCAGAGCTATTAGAGCAGTGACGGCCCCACATATTATGTTTATGAAAAATTCATTTGCTTGAAGAAGGCCTAAAGATTTAGAGAGAATGCTTAAAATACATCCTATGATAAAGGATACTAAAAAGTCATGCAGGTTTCCGCCAAATACAAGAGAAAAAAAAGCAGCAGCTATACCTGAAAACAATATAATTATCTTTGTACTGTAGGGTTTTGAATACTGTATTTTAGATAATTTATTTTCCATCTCATCTAAGGTATAGGCCTCATCTTTTATGTGTCTTGAAATATTATTTACCTGAGATATTTTCTCCAGATTCAGGGTTCTCTGTCTTACTCTTTTTATCAATGATATGGTTTGACCATACTTATCTGAAGCAGAAATTATGATTATATTCAATGTCACAAAGGCATCTATATCATCTATGTTATAATTTTTACTTATTCTAATTATTGTTTCCTCTACTCTGTAAATTTCCGCACCGCTTTCCAGCATTATTTTTCCTGCATAAGCAGCTAAATTTACTATTCTGTTAATATCCATATAAATTGATCTCCCTATGGTAAAATATATCATTGTTTTATTATAGCATATGGGTTCTTGACATGAAATAGTGAAAAAAAAGTAAGTCGCTTGTGCAAATTCAAGTTATAAAGTAGTGTATTGATAGATGTTAAAGGTTTACAGTATAATTATATACGAGATACAAATAATTTGTAAGGAGTTGATAAGAAGTGGATTTTAGTGAATTAAAAAATAGTGACAAGGCCGTTTTTGGCATAATTGAGGAAGAGGCTGAACGACAGGAAAATGGCATAGAGCTTATTGCTTCAGAGAATTTCACAAGTAAGTCTGTAATGGAGGCCATGGGATCTTTTCTTACCAATAAATATGCAGAAGGATATCCGGGCAAAAGGTACTATGGAGGATGTTATGCAGTAGATAAAGTTGAAAATCTTGCAAGAGACAGGATGAAAAAGCTTTTTGGGGGGGGAACATGTAAATGTACAGCCTCATTCAGGTTCTCAGGCAAATATGGCAGTGTACATGTCTGTTTTAAAACCGGGAGATACAGTTCTTGGTATGAGCTTAAGCCATGGAGGGCACTTAACTCATGGAAGCAAGGTGAGTTTTTCCGGAAAATTGTATAATTTTATCCCCTATGGATTAAATCCAGAAACAGAGAGAATTGACTATGATAAGATGAGAGATTTGGCTCTTGAACATAGACCTAAAATGATAGTTTCAGGTGCAAGTGCATATTCCAGAGAGATAGATTTTAAGAAAATAAGGAGTATATGTGATGAAGTTGGTGCGTATATGATGGTGGATATGGCACATATTGCAGGACTTGTTGCAGCAGGAAAACATATGTCCCCCGTTCCCTATGCTGATTTTGTAACGACTACTACACATAAAACACTGAGGGGACCTAGAGGAGGAGCTATAATATGCAAGGATAAATATGGAGCTGTTCTTGACAAGACAATTTTTCCTGGAATGCAGGGAGGACCTCTGATGCATGTTATTGCAGGAAAAGCTGTTTGTTTCGGAGAAGCTCTTACAGATGAATATAAAGAGTATATAGCTCAGGTTGTAAAAAATGCCAAAGTTCTGGCAGAAGAGCTTGAAAGATATGGATTTAGAATTGTAAGCGGGGGAACGGATAACCATCTTATACTTGTGGATCTTACTGATAAAAAAATTACAGGAAAAGATTTAGAAGAACTTCTTGATACTGTAAATATAACCGTCAATAAAAATGCAGTACCTTTTGATAAGCTTGGTGCAAATATTACCAGTGGAATTAGGCTGGGTACTCCTGCGGTTACTACCAGAGGTTTTAAAGAAAATGAGATGAAAAAGATAGCTTATTTTATAAATTCAGCTGTAGAAAACAGAGATAAAGATCTGAGCGGCATCAAAGAAAAGGTAGTTGAGTTGTGCCATAGCTTTCCTTTATATAAATAGTGCTATTTGATAGTTTTGCTGTTCACATATTTGTGGACAGCATTTTATTTGTCTTAGTAATTATATTTCATATTTTTTCCGCATACAATTTATTAAAACTATAACGGGGTTGAGTTAAATGATAAAAAAAGGAAGATTAATCGAAGTGGAAAATATGGATTTTTGTCAGGATAAAAGGACAATTAAAGTATTTTTAAGAGGCGTGAGCCTGAAGGATTGTGAGTTTGGTGAACAGACTGAAATAATTACCAGTACGGGACATATAGTCAGAGGGGTAGTTTCTGAGAGAAAATACTTTTATGATAGTTCTAAGGTATTTGGGAAAAATGTAAAAGAAATACTGTGTATCAAGTGATTATCGTGCACTTCTGGAGAGTCTAGGCATGGATTGTTATTCATCTTACTATATTTTAGAAGAATTTATGAGGAAAACTGATATTGCTGACACCTGAATTTTTTTTAAGATAGGGGTGTCACCAATGTCGGTTTTATTCAATTATATTGTTCACAAAGCTGTATATTTATGATATAATATCTACGAATAATTTTAAAAAAAATAATATAAATGTTCGAAAAAAAATAAGAAACAAGGAGAGAGTACGATGGGTGTCAAAAGGCTATTTGTAGAGAAAAAAAAGGGATTTGATATAGAAGCTCAAGGATTTCTTAGGGATGTCAGCGAAAGTCTTAATATTCACGGATTGAAAAATATAAGAATAATAAACCGTTATGATATAGAGAACATCAGTGACGATGAATACGAAAAATCAAAATATATAATATTCTCCGAAAAAACTGTGGATAAAATATATGAGGAAGATCTGCCCAGAGATGAGAATACAAGAGTTTTTGCTGTGGAATATCTTCCAGGACAGTATGATCAAAGAGCCGACTCAGCATCTCAGTGTATTCAAATATTAACTCAAAGTGAAAAAATTCATGTTACATCTGCAAAGGTATATGTGATATATGGACATATATCAGATGGTGAGTTTAAAAAAATAAAGAACTACTGCATAAACCCAGTTGATTCAAGAGAAGCTTCCCTTGAAAAGGTTGAAAACTTGGATAAAAAGTTACATATTCCAGATAGTGTGGAGATAATCCACGGGTTTATAGAAATGAGTCATGATGGCTTAGAAGAGTTTATAAAATTACGGGGACTTGCCATGAGTGTTGAAGATCTGATTTTTTGCCAGAAATACTTCAAAGAAGAGGAAAAAAGAAATCCTACAATAACAGAGATAAAGGTTATAGATACTTATTGGTCGGATCACTGTAGACATACTACTTTTAATACTGAACTGAAGAACGTAATGGTTGAGGAGGGAAAGTATTCAATCCCCATAAAGAGGACTTATGAATATTACTTAAAGCTGAGGAATGAAATATATAATAAAGATGAAAAACCTAGATGCCTTATGGATATAGCTACCATTGGAATGAAGATACTTAAAAAAAGCGGCAAACTAAAGAATCTGGATGAATCTGATGAGATAAATTCCTGCAGCATAGTTGTGGATGCGGATGTAGATGGTAAAAATGAAAAATGGCTTGTAATGTTTAAAAATGAAACGCATAATCATCCTACTGAGATAGAGCCTTTCGGTGGAGCTGCAACTTGTCTTGGCGGTGCAATACGTGATCCTCTATCTGGAAGAGCTTATGTATATCAGGCTATGAGAGTTACTGGGAGTGGAGATCCGAGAACTAAAGTTGAAGATACACTAAAGGGAAAACTACCTCAGAAAAAAATAACTTTAGGAGCTGCCCAGGGGTATAGTTCCTATGGAAATCAGATAGGCCTTGCAACCGGGATGGTTTCTGAAATATATGATGAAGATTATGTAACCAAGAGGATGGAAATAGGGGCTGTCATAGGAGCTGTTCCATTGGAAAATGTGAAAAGAGAAAAACCTGAAATATCCGATGTGGTGATACTGCTGGGAGGAAGGACAGGAAGGGATGGATGTGGAGGAGCAACTGGTTCTTCTAAAAAGCATACCGAAACTTCCATATTGACTTCAGGTGCTGAGGTTCAAAAGGGAAATCCTGTTACTGAAAGGAAAATACAGAGGTTGTTTAGGAAAGGAAAAGTCAGCAGGATGATTAAAAGATGCAATGATTTTGGAGCCGGAGGCGTTTCGGTGGCCATAGGAGAGCTGGCTGAGGGACTTGAAATAAACCTTGACTTAGTGCCAAAAAAGTATGAGGGATTGGATGGAACTGAACTTGCCATATCAGAATCTCAGGAACGTATGGCGGTAGTTGTGGACAGGGAACATGAAGAAGACTTTATAAAATATGCCAGAGAGGAAAATTTAGAGGCCACAAAAGTAGCGTATGTGACAGATAGCGGAAGATTGAAAATGTTATGGAGAGGAAATCCCATTGTAGATTTAAGTAGAGAATTTTTGGATACAAACGGTGTAAGAGCAAAAACAGATGTTAATATTAAATCTCCGGATATTAATAGTTATTTTGAAAGCAGGAAAAGCGAGGCAAAAAGCGGGGACTGTATTTTAAGAAGCTGGTTTGAAACGCTGCAGAATTTAAATGTATGCAGTCAAAAGGGATTGATAGAGAGATTTGACAGCACTGTGGGAGCCTCAAGTATATTTATGCCTTATGGAGGTAAATATCAGGATACTCCTATAGAAGCTATGGCTGCCAAGCTTCCTGTATTAAAGGGCAGCACAAACACTGCTACTTTGATGAGTTTTGGGTATAATCCAGATATAGCAAAGTGGAGTCCATTTCACGGTGCAGTGTATGCAGTACTGGAATCGATAGCTAAAATTGTATGTTCAGGTGGACAGATGGATAACATAAAATTGACTTTTCAAGAGTACTTTGAAAAATTGGGAAAGGATCCTTTTAAATGGGGGAAGCCTCTTGCAGCACTTCTTGGTGCCCTCTATGCACAGAGAGAGCTTGAAGTTGCAGCTATAGGTGGAAAGGACAGCATGTCTGGAAGTTTCAAAGATATGAATGTACCACCTACGTTGGTCTCATTTGCAGTTACTACGGGAGAAGCTGATAAACTCATATCCCCTGAGTTTAAGGGATATGGCAGTTATGTAGTATTTATACCTGCACCTAGAGATGATTTTCAACTCCCTGATTTTGAGAAGATAAGAAAGAATTACAGTTTAATAGGTAAATTGATATCAGAAGGAAGAATATTATCAGCCAGTACTGTAAAAAGAGGCGGCATCTGTGAAGCTGTAAGTAAGATGAGTTTTGGAAACAGAATAGGATTGAAGTTTGCGGATAACTGGGAAAACATAGATCTGTTTTCACCAGATTACGGCTCCATGATAGTGGAATTAGATAAAAATGAAATTTTAGAAGAGGAGTTAAAAGAGATTGACTATAAGGTTATTGGAATTACCCAAAGAGAACAGTGTATAGATATAGGTGAGATTAAAATATCCATTTCGGAAATGGAAGCTTCATGGGAAAAGAGTCTTGAAAATATTTTTCCAACCAAGGTTGCATTGGAAAATGAAGAAATAAAGTCAAATCTTTTTAGTAGAAAACATAAATTGTATCCAAAAATAAAAATAGCTTCTCCAAAAGTGACTATTCCTGTATTCCCGGGAACTAACTGTGAATATGATTCCACAAGAGCTTTTCAGAAAGCAGGGGCAGATGTAGACACTGTTATAATCAGAAATTTGACTGGTGCTCAAATAGAGGAATCTGTAAATGAAATTGTAAAAAGTATAAACTCTTCACAGATAATTATGATTCCAGGAGGATTCAGTGCTGGAGATGAACCAGATGGATCCGGAAAATTTATTGCTGCATTCTTTAGAAATTCAAAGATAAAGGAGGCTGTAATGGAGTTTTTAAATAAAAGGGATGGATTGATACTTGGAATATGCAACGGATTCCAGGCACTTATAAAATTAGGGCTGCTTCCATTTGGAGAGATAAGGGACATAGAGGAGAATTATCCTACTCTTACTTATAATAAAATAGGAAGACATGTGTCCAGAGTAGTAAACACCAAAGTGGTCTCAAATCTTTCTCCCTGGTTTAACAACGTGTCTGTAGGCGATATATATTCTATAGCAGTTTCTCATGGAGAGGGAAGATTTGTAGCAAGTTCTGCTGCCATTGAAGAAATGAAGAATAGAGGTCAAATTGCCAGCCAATATGTAGATTTTAATGGGAACCCATCCTATGATATAAGATTTAACCCAAATGGTTCCTATTATGCAGTAGAAGGTATAACCAGTCCTGATGGAAGAATACTTGGCAAGATGGCCCATTCAGAAAGAATTGGAGAGAATATCATGAAAAATATTCCGGGAAATAAAGATCAGAAGCTGTTTGATGCAGGAATTAATTACTTTAAAATTTAGAAATATACGCTATTTATTTAAAACCCCCTATTAAGTATGGTAAATAAATGGTATTTTTGTTATAATAACAGTAAAGTATTGGTATAAAAATTATGCTGTTACTTATTATTCATAATATATTGATTTATGTATTTGACAAAGTATTGTATAATGTTTACTGTAGTGATTGAAATTAATCCTATTTTACGTTGGGGGAGATGCTGATGACTAAGCCTATAATTATGACTGATGCAGGATGTGATTTACCGGGAAGCTTTATAGCAGAAAAAAATATTCCATTTTTAGGTTTAACGTGTCATTTTAAAGGTAAGGATTATGAAGATGATTTTGGAAAATCCTTGAGTTACGCGGAATTTTACGGCGGCTTGAGAAATGGGGAAATGCCATATACATCTCAAATAAATGAATACAGGTTTGCTGAGAAATTTAAAGAATTGCTAAAAGAAAAAAGACCGATTGTATATATTGGAATGTCCTCAGCTATAAGCGGCACCTTTAACAGTTCAAAACTGGCAAGAGAATCTATAATCAGTGAGTTTAAGGATGCCGATATAACTTTAGTTGACAGTAAAGGTTCTTCCATAGGACTTGGACTTTTGGTATATGGTGCTTGTAGAATGGCAGAAGAAGGTAAAAGCAAGGATGAAATTGTAAAGTGGCTGGATGACAATAAACTGAAGATGAATTACTGGTTTATGGTAGAGGATTTAAAACACTTGAAGAAGGGTGGAAGGATATCATCATCCAAGGCAGTTATAGGAACTCTTCTAGATGTAAAGCCTATAATATATATCTGTAGTGATGGATCGCTTAAAAATGTAGCTAATGTTAGAGGAAGAAGAAAGGGAATTAAATATCTAGTTGATAGATTTAGAGAAAGGGCAGTGAGCACTGAAGGCCAGGTTATAGGTATTTCTCATGGAGATTGTCTGGAAGATGCAAATATGTTGAAAAAGGTAATGGAGAAGGAATTCCACAATAACAAATTTATTATAAATCCTTTGGGGCTCGGAATGGCTACTCATTGTGGAGCCGGAATGCTTTCGCTTTGTTTTTTTGGAAATAGAAGATAATAAAGGCTATCATTGATAATAATTTATTCTATATAAAAAAACCACCGCAGGTGGTTTTTTTATGCGTATTTATGTTTATCATTCCACATCTTTTTCAATAAAAATGCCAGAGTAGTTACTGCAAATAGAAACAGCAGCCCAATTACTAGAGTTTTAACTGTACCTGTCAACATTCCGCCTATGTAGGAGTAAATGATAGTAGCAGGGAGTTGTCCTAATCCAGTTGCTATGAAAAACGGCCAAAATCCCATGGAAGTCAAACCTGCTGCATAACTGACTATGTCAAAAGATATAAAAGGTAATAATCTTGCAATTAGTATAGCATATTTACCATAATTTTTAAAAAATTCATCCACTTTTTCTATGGCGGTTTTGGATGTGAGCTTTTCAACTGCATCCCTGCCTAGAAATCTAGCTATATAGAAGCAGAGAACTGCTCCTGCCATAGCACTTGACCAGGATAAAATGGCACCTTTTATCCATCCAAATATCCCTGCATTGGCGAAGGTTATTATAAATGCGGGTAGGGGGGCAATTATTGATTGAAGTACCATTAAAAAAAATGATACTATTGGTGCTAAAATGCCGAAGCTTAGAACATAACTTCTGACTGAATCCACGTCTACATTTTTTAGTACACTGATGGATTTGTCAATCCCATGCCTTAAAGGGGGTATAAATAGATATAAACAGCATATTATTAAAATTAATAATATCTTTCCTTTAGTTCCCTTAAATAGTCCTTTTATGAAAATACACTCCTTTCTCTAGAGGATGACTTGACACAATATAAATATAATACATATATATATTGCGTTCAACAAGAATAGAAAAACAAAATATTTCAACTGTATAATATAAATACGTTTTATAAAAATAAATTTATTTATAAATTTTTGCTATAAGTTTTTTATTTGTATTGCTATTTTACAAACTAACTGGTAAAATAAAAATAATGATTAATTTATTACTGCACTGAATTAAAGCATTAGCATGATAAAATAAGGAAGTGAACTCTATGACCAATTGGAAAAAATATATACCTGATGGAACAAAGGATATTTTATTCGAAGAATGCAGCAAAAAAATAGATATAGAAAATATATTGAGGAAAACATATGTGTCCAGCGGATTTATGGAGGTAAAATCTCCAACTTTGGAATTCTATGATACTTTTAATGGGAACAATTCCATATTACCTCAAGAAAAAATATATAAATTGATTGATAGTCAAGGAAGAATCTTGGCATTGAGGGCTGATATGACCACACCCATTGCTAGAATTGCGGGGACAAAATTAAGGGAAGTAGCTCATCCCCTTAGGTTATGCTACAATTCAAATGTGTACAGGGCTAATGAAAGTTTAAAGGGTAAAAATAGCGAGATAACCCAGTCAGGAATTGAAATCATAGGAACAGATAATACTGCTGCAGATGCAGAGGTCATAATAACTGGAATAGTTTGTCTGTTAAATTGCGGACTTAAGAATTTCAAGGTGGAAATTGGCCATGCTAAGCTGTTTAAAGCTTTGGTAGATCAGCTAAATATAGATGATGTGGAGAGGGAAAAACTGAGAAAAAGTATAGACATGAAGAATTTTACAGCGTTAAATGAGGTATTACATACAAATGAGGATAAATTTAATGAGGACTCTTTTAATATTCTAAGTGAACTGCCAAGGCTTTTTGGTGGTATAGAGACAATTGAGAGGGCATATGAGCTTACCGATAATAAAAATGCTTTAGAATGCCTTGGGGATATTGGGAAAGTGTATGAGATTGTAAAAAGCATAGGGCTTCAGGAGTATCTGTCCGTAGATTTAGGCATGGTCCATCATATAGATTACTATACTGGAATAATATTCAGGGGTTATACTCATGGTTTTGGAGGGAATATATTGAGTGGGGGAAGGTATGATAATTTGGTAGGCCAATTTGGAGACGATGAGCCTGCTACAGGATTTGCCATAGACGTGGATGGAGTAATTGCTGCCCTTAAGTATAATGAAATATTCTATGGAAAAGTATATGAGAAAGTACTGGTACATTATGATAAAAAAGATTTTAAAAAAGCTTATAAAAAGGCTCAGGAACTTAGGAGGAGCGGAATAATTGCAGAGATGAGTCTTTTTGACAATGAAAATAAAGCAGTGGAATATGCTGATAAAAATAATATGAAATTTATTAAAATAGGGGATGGAAAAATTTAAATGGTGAATATCAAGAAAATAAGGATAGCTTTAACCAAGGGAAGAATTGAAAAGGAAGCAGTGAACATATTTCAAAAGGCACATATAGATTGCAGTGAAATCATGAATAAGGGAAGAAAGCTCATATTTCACAATTATAAGGACAATATAGATTTTGTTCTAGTGAAGGCACCGGATGTGCTCACATATGTAGAGCATGGAGTAGTTGATATAGGGATAGTTGGAAAAGATACTCTGCTTGAACAGAATAAAAATTTTTATGAAGTGCTGGATTTAGGGTTCGGGTGCTGTAAGTTTTCTCTGGCTGGACCCAGAAATTCCAATTTTTATTCCGGTTACAATAGGAAGAAAATTGCAACTAAGTATCCGAATGTGGCTAGAGATTATTTTAGAAAATTAGGACAAGATGTTGAAATCATAAAAATAGAGGGTTCTGTGGAATTGGCTCCTATATTGGGACTTGCAGATGCCATAGTTGACATAGTTGAAACAGGCAATACATTAAAAGAAAATGGGCTCGTTATTTATCAGGACATATGTAACATAAGTGCTAGAATGGTGGTTAATGTAGCTAGTATGAAGATGAAAAAAAGTGAGATACAGACAATAATAGATAAGGTTCAAATGCAAATTACTGCACGGGAAAAAGCTTTAAGTTAGGAGGAATATCATGGAAGATGATATTATAAATACAATATTTGCAAATACAGAAGATGGCAGAATGTATCTAAGCAATTTCAGAAATAAAGAGGAGAAAAATCAACAAAGTGCAATTGCAGCAGTCAATGATATATTGGAAGATGTGAGAAAAAATGGAGATGAAGCACTTGTAAAATATACAAACAAATTTGACAGCAAAAAAGTAGGCAGAGACAATATTTTAGTAACAGATCGGGAAATAGAAAATGCCTATGAAATGACAGATAATGAATTTATAGAAGCGTTGAAAACAGCAGCTCAGAATATAATTTTTTTTCATGAAAAGCAAAAGAGGAATTCATGGATGGTTACTAAAGACAATGGGATAATGTTAGGTCAGCAAGTTAGACCCCTGGAGAAAGTGGGTATATATGTGCCTGGGGGTACAGCTGCTTATCCATCATCTGTACTCATGAATGCCCTTCCTGCTAAAGTGGCAGGGGTTAAAGATATAACTATGGTTACACCTCCTTTAGAAGATGGAACTATAAATCCTAAAATTTTGGTTGCTGCAGATTTAGCCGGGGTGGATAAAATTTACAAAGTGGGAGGAGCTCAGGCCGTAGGTGCATTGGCTTTCGGCACTGAAACAATTTGTAAAGTGGATAAGATAGTGGGACCGGGAAATATATATGTAGCCATGGCTAAAAAAAGTGTATATGGCTTTGTTGATATTGATATGATAGCAGGTCCGAGCGAGATACTGATAATTGCAGATGAAACGGCAAATCCCTCCTATCTGGCAGCAGATTTAATGTCCCAGGCAGAACATGATGTACTTGCATCGGCGGTACTGGCTGTAACTTCTGAGAAATTGGCTGCTGAGGTAAAAAGGGAACTTTTAAAACAAATTAAATATTTAAAAAGAAAAGACATCATAATACAGTCTTTGAAAAATCGAGGGGCAATATTTATAGTGGACAGCATAGAAAAGGGCGTGAATTTAGCTAATGGAATAGCACCTGAACATTTAGAACTATGTATAGAAGATCCATTCCCGGTATTGGGAAAAATAAAAAATGCAGGTTCGGTATTCATGGGAAAATTTTCACCAGAGCCTCTGGGAGACTACATGGCAGGTCCAAATCATGTGCTTCCTACAAGCGGAACAGCTAGATTCTTTTCACCTCTTTCTGTAGATGATTTTATAAAAAAATTCAGTTTCACCTATTACTCTCAGAAGTCGCTTTTAGAGGTAGGGGATAAAATTGTAAAGCTTGCAGAGGCAGAGGGACTTACAGCTCATGCCAATTCTATAAATGTCAGGATGAAATGATGATGAGGAGTGTGTTTTTATGAGAATAGGAGAGTTTTCTAGAAAGACCTATGAAACGGACATACAGGTAAAAATAGATCTAGATGGGAATGGAAGGTGTCAGATAGATACAGGTGTAGGCTTTTTTAATCATATGCTCTCTATGGTGGCAAAGCATGGAATGACAGATCTGGATATATTGGCAAAGGGAGATCTGGATGTGGATTTTCATCATACGCTGGAAGATACGGGAATTGTTATGGGAAAATGTATAAAGGAAGCTCTGGGGAATAAAAGAAATATAAAAAGGTATGGTACATTTTTTGTACCCATGGATGAAAGCCTATCCATGGCATCTGTAGATTTAAGTGGAAGACCTTATTTGGTATTTGATGCCGATTTCAATACTGAAAAAGTAGGTCAGATGGATACGGAGCTTGTAGAAGAATTCTTTAGAGCACTGGCCTTTAACGCAGAGATGACACTTCATGTGAAAGTGTTCTATGGAAAAAACACCCATCATATGATAGAGGGAATATTTAAAGCCTTTGCACATGCTTTTAGGGAAGCGGCATCTATAGATGACAGCATAAAAGGGATAATGTCTACAAAAGGCAGTCTGTGATTTCATTTAAATATAAGAGTTCAAAATTGTGAATTGTGTAAAGGTGGTGTTTAAAATTGATCTGTATTGTAGATTATGGTATGGGAAATTTAAAAAGTGTTCAAAAAGCACTTAGATATATAGGAGCAGATAGTAAGATAACTTCAGAAGGAAGAGACATAGAGGACAGCAGTGGAGTCATACTTCCGGGAGTAGGTGCTTTTCCTGAAGCCATGAAAAATTTAAAAAAGAGGAATTTGGATAAAGTTTTAAAAAAACAGGCAAAAAGCGGAAAACCCTTTATAGGTATATGCCTTGGCATGCAGCTCCTATTTGATAGTGGAGAGGAAATAGAAGAATGTGATGGGCTTGGATTGATATCAGGTAAAATAGTGAAATTATATGGAGATATAAAAATACCTCATATGGGTTGGAATAATTTAATTACTGAAAAGCAGTGCAAAATTTTGAAAGGTGTTCCTGAAAACAGCTATGTGTATTTTGTACATTCTTATTACGGAAAATTGAAATCAAAGGAAAACTTGAGTGCTTATAGTATTTATGGCCAGGTAGATATACCAGCCGTGGTAAATAAAAACAATGTTTATGGGACTCAATTTCATCCGGAAAAAAGCGGTGATGTTGGCATCAGAATATTGAAAAACTTTATAAAGATGACAGTTTAAGTTAGAGATTTGAGGAGGCATTTTATATGTTGATACTTCCGGCAATAGATTTGAGGAATGGTAAATGTGTCAGATTATATCAGGGGAAATTTGAAAGATCAGAAATAGTGGGAGAAGATCCGGTAAAAGTAGCGTTGAGTTTTAAAAAAGCCGGGTCAGAATATATCCACATGGTAGATTTGGATGGGGCTCTTGATGGAAAAATAAAAAATGCAGAAACTATATCAAAAGTGGTGAAAGCATCTCAAGTTCCAGTGGAGCTTGGGGGAGGAATAAGAAATCTAAATACTGTAGAAAAGCTTGTACAGCTAGGAATATCAAGAATAATACTAGGGACTGCTGCCCTGAATGATCCCGGCTTTGTGAAAGAGGCAGTAAAAAAATATGGAAAAAAGATAGCTGTAGGCATAGATGCAAAGGATGGGAAAGTTGCAATAAACGGCTGGATGAATATAAGCACTGTAAAGTATACAGATTTTGCAAAGCAGATGGAAGATATAGGAGTTGAAACAATCATATTTACGGATATAAGTAAGGACGGAACACTGGGAGGGCCTAATTTGGAACAGCTTTCCAGGATTCAAGATGCCGTTAGCTGCAAAATAATAGCTTCTGGTGGAATTAAAAATATAGAGGATTTGCAGAGTATAAATAAGATGGGCATATATGGAGCTATTACAGGTAAAGCCATATATGCCGGGAATATAGATTTGAAAAAAGCTATAAAGCTGTGCAAATAAAATTAGTAGAAGGTGATAAGTCATGAGTAAATACTGGAGTAAAATTACAAGAAATGTAGAACCATATGTATGCGGTGAACAGCCTAAGGATAAAAAATATGTAAAATTAAATACCAATGAAAGTCCCTATGCGCCATCACCGAAGGTATTGAATGCCATAAGAAATGCAGCGGATGGAGACATTAAATTGTATCCAGATCCCAGCTGTGATAAATTGAGAGAAACTATTTCAAGTTATTACGGCTTGAATAAATCCCAGGTTTTTGTTGGTAACGGATCTGACGAAGTTTTGGCCATGTCGTTTTTAACATTCTTTGACAAAGATGAAGCTATAGTATTCCCGGATATAAGCTATAGTTTTTATCCGGTGTATGCCAATTTATACGGCATAAAGTGCAGATTGGCGGCATTGAATGAAGATTTTTCGATTCCAGTGGAAGAATTTTTGAAACCAAATGGAGGAATAGTGATTCCAAATCCAAATGCTCCCACGGGAAAGTGCCTTGAAACTGAAAGAATCAAGGAGATTTTGAAAAACAATGGGGATAAAGTAGTTATAATAGATGAAGCCTATGTGGATTTTGGAGGAAATTCCGTGATTGGTCTTATAAAGGATTATCCCAACCTGCTGGTAGTACGGACTTTATCCAAGTCCCGTTCGCTGGCTGGACTTCGGGTGGGATTTGCATTGGGTCAGGAAGAACTTATAGATGGACTCAATAGAATAAAAAATTCCTTTAATTCTTATACTGTAAACAGAGTTTCCAATGCAGCGGCAATAGCTGCCCTGGAGGATGAAGATTATTTTAAGAAATGTGTTGAGAAAATAATAAATACCAGAGAGTCAACGGTAAAAAAACTGAGGAAGCTGGGATTTAAGGTCGTACCTTCAAAGTCCAATTTCATATTTATAACCCATCCGCTATATGCCGCCAGAGAACTTTTTATGAAATTAAGAGAAAAAGGTGTTCTTGTAAGATATTTTGACAAAGATAGAATAGATAATTATATGAGGGTAAGCATAGGTTCAGATGAAGATATGGATATTTTTATAGAAAAGATCAGAGAAATTATTGGGAAGGGAGTGTAGGATTTGCTTACCAAAAGAATAGTACCCTGTCTGGATGTGAACATGGGCAAAGTTGTCAAGGGAATAAATTTTGTAGATTTACAGGATGTAGGAGATCCTGTGGAAATAGCTGAACACTATAACAGACAGGGAGCAGATGAAATAGTGTTTTTGGATATTACGGCTACTTATGAAAAAAGAAAGACTATAATAGATCTGGTGGAGAGGACAGCTGAAAAAGTATTTATTCCCCTTACAGTAGGAGGGGGAATATCCGGAATAGATGATTTTAAAAATATACTTAGGGCAGGAGCAGATAAAATTTCCATAAACTCTTCTGCCGTAAAAGATCCAAAATTGATATATGAAGCAGCAGATAAATTTGGTTCCCAATGTGTGGTGGTGGCAGTGGATGCAAAGAAGAGAGATAGTGGAGAGGGATGGGATGTATTTGTAGAAGGCGGCAGAAGAAATACTGGAATGGATGCTGTAGAATGGATTAGAAAGGCAGAGCATTTGGGAGCCGGAGAAATACTTTTGACAAGCATGGATGCAGATGGTACTAAGAAGGGATATGATATAGAACTTACCAAAACTGTATGCAAAACTGTGAATATTCCTGTAATAGCCTCCGGGGGATGCGGATCTCTAAAGGATTTTTACGATGTCTTTAATGATACAGGTGCAGATGCGGCTCTGGCGGCTTCACTGTTTCACTATGGAGAACTTACCGTAAGGGAGGTAAAACAGTATCTTAAGACAATGAACATTCCCGTTAGATTCTGAAGTTAAAAGGGTGATAATAAATGAATGCAGAGATTCTAAATAACATAGATTTTAAAAAAGCAGGAGGGCTTGTACCAGCGATTGTTCAGGATTTTGAAAATGGAGAAGTGCTTATGCTGGCGTATATGAGTAGGGAGTCCTTAAATAAGACCATTGAAACAGGCAAGACCTGGTTTTGGAGCAGATCCAGAAATAAGCTTTGGAATAAGGGCGAAACTTCAGGACATTATCAGTATGTAAAAAGTGTAAAACTGGATTGTGATTATGACACTATATTAATAGAAGTTAAACAAATAGGAGCAGCTTGTCATACGGGAAAAAGAAGCTGTTTTTATAGAAAATTATATTGAGAAAAAGGAGTGTGTATTTTAATGGAATTGCAAAAAATATTAGAGGAATTATGCGGTGTTATAGAAGACAGAAAAGAAAATCCCATAGAGGGTTCCTATACGAGTTATCTATTTAGAGAGGGAATTGACAAGATACTTAAAAAAGTGGGGGAAGAAGCTTCTGAAGTGATAATTGCCAGCAAGAATAATGATAAGCAGGAAGAGGTCTATGAAATATGTGATCTCGTATATCATCTTTTAGTTTTGATGTCAAATCAAAAGGTAGATCTTAAAGATATAACTGAAGAACTTGAAAAGAGAAGACAGAAAATATGTAATAAAAAACCTGAAAGAAAAATAATGGAAGGAATACATTAGTATTCTTCTGCCAGAGATTTTTATGCTCTGGCCTTTATTATTGTTAGAAAAGATATTTTATATTATTATAGTTCAAAGTTTAGTTTCGATATGGTAAAGTATTTAAATATACTGGGAGGAACTTGCCTGCTTGATTATTATTCAAGAGATGAACTGTCAAAAAAAATTTCAGATTTTATAAAACTATTGCTAAAAACATGACATTGTGATTACATAATTGTATAGGGTGATTTTTTATATTCCAGGCTTAGATGAACTTATTTAGAACATATTCAAATATCAATTTTAATGAATTTTCAATCGTATCTAAAATTATCAATTTGATATCTGTACTTTAGATTAAGGAGGGATGTTTATATGGAGGGAAATTATTTTATCACAATTACAGGACTGAATCATTACTATGATAAAAAACCTTTTGAAGTTGGCCGTATACTCAAAATTGTAAAAGAACCTGAAAATGAATATGACCAAGAGGCAATATGTGCAGAACTTCCCTATATTGGCACGGTTGGATATGTGGCCAACAGTCCCGGTACCGTTTTTAGGGGAACAGTTAGCTCTGGAAGGTTGTATGACTCTATAGGAGATTATGCCTATGCACAGGTTTGTTTTATCACCCATTCCAGTGTGATTGCCCTTGTTCTATCACCGGATGAAGTGGGAGAAAATTTAAAAGAAGAAGAAATACAGGAAATGGTCGAAAAACTGAAGAAAATGAAATAAGGCGTAGAAAATATCTATTTCATCTCACACATGCTTGTCTCGTTTCTATTATTCTATTATGTATATTTTAGGCAGTAACAAATTTATCTAGCTTAATAAGTTAAAGCTTTTATCTATAACTTTTTTTGAATTCCACTTTATGATGTAAAATTATAAGGATATTTAATAGGAACTGCGTTCAAATTTTTTGTATAATGGATTATAATATTAAGGTAATATTTAAATATCAAAGTTCAGAACCCAAATATCAATTTTGGTGGATTCTAGGTCATACAGGAAATTATCATTATTTGATATTTGATATCTGCACTTTGTACTTTAAGATTGAAGGTGGGATATGAGATGGATAAATCTGAACTTTTGTCTGAACTGGTGGAGGTATCTGCCAGGCCTATATTTCAAGCAAAAAATTACTGGCATAAAAGTGTGTACAGCACGTTGGAAGCCAGGAGGAAAGCTGCAAAAGAAAGTGAAAATTATGCATTGGCTTTGA
The DNA here is from genome assembly GCF_042436595.1 of Clostridium sp. MT-14. Lineage (NCBI taxonomy): Bacteria > Bacillati > Bacillota > Clostridia > Eubacteriales > Clostridiaceae > Clostridium > Clostridium sp. MT-14. Next base: position 37,673 of record NZ_JBHMIY010000020.1, on the reverse strand, counting down.
AAGCTGACATTGTATCCATAAAAAGGCTTTGGGAAAAACAGCTGAAAGTTATAGAAAAATGGGCAAGGGATGAAAAAATACCTGATACAGATGAAATTGGCAGGACTATAGAAAATATTGAAAGAGAATCTAAAACGGAAATAATGGGGAATAAGATAATTTTTGAAAATGAAGATAAATTAAATAGGGATGAGCTTGATTTTATAGAAAGATACAGTTCCATAGAAGATTTAAATGAAAGAATTGCATCTATGGAAGAGGATTATCTGTATTTCCGGATAAGAGATTATATAATTTTAAATTTATTTCAGTTTTTGGAGGAAAATAGAGAAATGGCACTTAGCATATTGAGTGGAAATGTCCCCCAAAATGTAGAGAAGATATCTGATTTAATCTGTAAACATGCGGATAGGTGCATGTATATTGATTTAGAATGAGATTGATTTAATATGAATTTTCACTTTTAAGGGAATAAAAATTAGGGGGAGCATTATTGGACGTTAAGGTAGTAAATGAAGTAATAATATTATCACTTATGATGATGGTGGGGGTGTTTGCGAGAAAAAAAGATATAATAACTAAAGAGACGGTGGGAAGTCTATCGGATTTTTTACTGAAGGTAACTCTGCCGGCTATGGTGCTGACTTCTTTTAATTATAGTTATTCGGAAAAAATGGTAAAAAATGCAGAAGATATATTTATATATGCTGCAATCCTTCAGATAGGCCTTATACTTTTTAGCAAATTGTTGACCTTTAAAAACAAGGATAATGCTAAAAAGGTCTTGAGATTTATAATTATATTTTCCAACAGCGGGTTCATGGGATATCCTGTTCTGGAAGGCATATTCGGGAAAATAGGTATATTTTATGCAGCTATATTCAACATACCATACAATATTTTTATGTTTAGTGTGGGAATTATGATATATACTGAAAAAAGTGACTTAAAGACAACAAAAGAGGTGGTTTTAAATCCGGCAATAATTGCAACAGTAATTGGTTTTTTGATGTTTTTATTTTCTATAAAAATGCCATATACTTTATATACTGCGGCAAGTGCGGTGGGAGCTATGACTACTCCACTTTCGATGATCTTAGTTGGAGCTATGCTGGCGGAAGTAAAATTGAAGGATATATTTTCAGGAGTTTTAGTGTATTATGGATGTTTTTTAAGGCTGATATTAGTACCTATTTTTACAGTTTTACTGTTGAAAATATTACATACAGATAATTTGATAATTCAGATATGTGCTATAATTGAAGCCATGCCTGCGGCAGTTGTAGCTTCTGTATTTGCACAGAAATACAGAGCAGATACAGAACTGGCAGCCAGAATTATATTCATGAGCACCATAATGTCGATGTTCACCATTCCAGCAGTGACATTGTTTCTAAAATATATAATTTAAAAGTTTATAGGAGATGGTATATTGTTTGATACACATGTACATACTACTTTTTCTACGGATTCAGACATGAAGATAGAATCTGCTGAGAAATATGCGGAGGAAAATTGTGTGTCCCTTATAATAACTGAGCATATGGATATCAATTTTCCTAAAAAGGGTTTGTTCTGCTTTGACGTAAATAGATACTTCCAGGAATATTTCAAGTGGAGAAAGGATGATTTGCTTCTGGGGATAGAGCTTGGAATGAAAGAGGACTGTGTAAAAGAGAGTAAAAAGCTTATAGAGGACAATTCGTTTGATTATGTAATAGGCTCCATACATCTAATTGACAATATGGATTTATATTATCCTGATTATTATAAAGGAAAGACCAAAAAGGAAGCTTATCTCAAGTATCTCCAGGTTATGTTCGATAATCTGAATTATTTTGACTTTATAGATAGTTTGGGACACATTGATTACATAGCCAGATATGCCAAATATGAGGACAGTGAGTTGTATTACAACAGCTTTTCGGATATAATAGATGAGATATTAAAAAGACTTATAGAAAAAGGAATATGTCTGGAGCTAAATACCAGAAGACTTGGCAATTACAGTTCAATAAAAAGTATGATTGATATATACAGAAGGTTTGAAGAACTGGGAGGAAAGTACATAACTGTAGGATCTGATGCCCATGATCCTTCTGCTATAGGAATAAATTTTAAAGATGCAGTGGAAATTGCTGAACTCTGCAATCTAAAAATTGTATATTTTAAAAATAGGTCGAAGGAATATGATAAAAACTTATAGGAGGGTTAATTATGGAATTTACACATAATATGGAGCAGACTATTGAGAGTATAGGAAAAGGAAGAGCTTTTCTAACAAGTAAGTACGATGATAGAATAAATACCATGACTATAGGATGGGGGAGTATTGGTATTATATGGAGGAAACCTGTTTTTACTGTCCTTGTGAGAGAATCCAGGTATACAAGAGAATTCATAGAAAAAAGTGGAAATTTTACTGTAAGTGTATGTTTTGATGACAGCATGAAAAAGGCATTTTCAATATGCGGGACAAAATCAGGAAGAGATATAGACAAATTTAAAGAGTGCAATTTGAAAGCAGTTCCGGGTAAAAGCGTGAGCAGCCCTGTAATGGGTGGATGTAATATATATTATGAATGCAAGGTTGTATATAAAAGGGATATGGATAAAAAGTTTTTATCTGAAGATGTGGATTCAGATTGCTACGGCGGCAGTAATACAGGGGATTATCATACAATTTATTATGGAGAAATAGTAAATTGTTATGAAGCACAATAAGCCTGAAAATAGTTTAACAGTGCAGCCATAAGAAGTTTTCAACTGTAACTTCTTATGGCTGCACTGAGTTTTCCGTTGAATTTTTAAATCATCTTTGTATATTGATTTAAAGCACGTTTCAGGCTGTCGATTTGAGGTTCTCTGTCTTTACTGCGAAGTGCGTCAAGAACACAGTGATCGAGATGATCTTCTAATACAATTTGGCTGATTTTTTGTAAAGCTGCTTTTGCAGAATTGAGCTGAATGATAATTTCGTCACAGGGTTTGTCATTTTCCAGCATCTTGCATATGCCATTTAACTGCCCCTGAATTCTATTGATTCTCTGACATAGTTTCTTTATATCGTGATGTTGATAATCAGGCATGAGATCCACTCCTTTTAAATTATACTATAAAAATTATAGCAAAAATGCAAATTTTAATTTTGAAGATAATCAACTGATCTCCTCTTTATATGTGAGCAGCAGGGCGGAGTTTACAACTACAAATACTGAACCGCAGTTATGAACAAGTGCTGCTGTCACAGGATTTAAAATGCCAAAGCCCGCGAGGATAATGGCGAAAAAGTTGATGCACATGGAGATGATGATGTTAAAAATAATGCGGCTCCTGGTTTTACGACAGAGCCTTATTAAAAAGGGAAGCTTGCTTATATCGTCGCTCATCAAAGCGATATCTGCGGCTTCAATGGCCACATCTGAGCCTATGGCACCCATGACAATACCTACAGAAGCTGTGGCTAAAGCTGGGGCGTCATTTACTCCATCTCCCAGCATGCCTACAGAATACCCCTCTTCTATTAATTTTTTTATTGTAGCGGATTTGTCTCCAGGAAGCTGGGAAGCAAATATGTCTGTCATGTTTATGGATTGTCCAATAGAATTGGCAACGGTTTGATTGTCTCCTGTTAGCATGATCATATGTGATATACCAGCTTTTTTTAAATCTGAAATTGTGCTTTTAGCCTCTTTTCGAAGAGTATCTGCAATGGTTATAATTCCTGCAATTTTTCCATCTAAAGCAACGGGTAAAACGGTCTTTCCATATTTTTGAGTCTGTTCAATAAACTCCAAGGCTCTTGGAGAACTATTTATAAGCTCTTGTCCAATAATTTTCATACCGATTGAGAGTTTGTGCCCACAAATTGTTGCAGAAATACCTTTCCCAGCCTCCATTGCAAAGGATTCAGGATCCTCTGGAGTAATGTTATGACTTTGGCTGTATGCAACAACGGCTTTTCCCAATGGATGTTCAGAAAATTTTTCTGTACTGGCAATCAGTTTTATAAAATCTGTCTTACTTATATTTTGGTCAAATATTACAATATCCTCTACTTGAAGTTTGCCATAAGTAAGTGTTCCTGTTTTATCCATAACTATGGTATCGAGTTTTGCGGCAGTTTCTACTGCAGAACCTGATTTAATAAGTATTCCCTTTTTTGTGGCATTTCCAATTGCAGCCATTATGGCAGTAGGAGTGGCAAGTATCAGTGAGCAGGGGCAAAAGACAACCAATGCTGTAACTGCTCTGTGAATATCCTTTGTAATAATCAAGATCAATATAGAGCAGCCTAGGGCAATTGGAACGAGAATACGGGCCCATTTATCTGCAATACGGACGATGGGTGCCTTGTTTTCTTCAGCTTGTTTTACTAGATGGATCATCTTTTTAAGGGAGGAGTCATCACCTACATTGATGGCTTTAATTTCTATAGCACCCTGTTGGTTTATGGTACCCTGATATACTTCATCTCCAGCTGTTTTGTCAACGGGAACGGATTCACCGGTCATGATTGATTGGTCAATTGAAGTGTTTCCACTGAGTATTCTGCCGTCAACGGGAATAGACTCACCGGGACGAACTAAGAGAATATCACCCTTTTTAACTTCTGATACCAATATTTCTCTATCACCGTTTAAACTGTGCAGACATGCTTTTTGAGGTGTGAGTTTTATAAGTGACTGCAGGCTTTTATGAGATCTATCTGCTGTAACATCCTCTAACACTGTGCCCAGCTGCATGATGAAAGCGACTTCTCCGGCAGCAAAATATTGGCCTATTATAAGTGCAGCTATTAGTGCAATTGCCACTAGAAGATCAGCGGTAACATCAAATTCTGTAATCAGTCCTTTGGTGGCCCCAAAAACTATGGGAATTCCACTTATGATAATGGCGATCCAGGCTGCATCAAAGGGTAATTGCGGAATCAATTTAAAAAAACTTATAATTAAAACTATTCCTGATAGTATTGTTAGACATAATGTACGAAATTCTTCTTTCTCTCGAAACTTATCAATAACATACATAATGAAGTTCCACCTTTCTTTTGATCAATTTACGATTAATGAAGATTTTTTTTTGGCCGTACTGAGAGTCCACTGAATTTTATGTTGGAACTGTGATATTTAAATATGCCATATGCCCCTATGTGGTATATGATTATTTTAGAAAAAATTATCCTCTTTGTCAACTACAGTCAGCCATCAACTACATGTAGAAATTATTTGGATGAATTTAATCCGTCAGTTTAGTAGACAAAAATACTTGAAGTTTATAGTTGACAATTTTACTCTGATTTGATAATATAAAAAATATAATAGGTAAAGTATTTAAAAAGTAGATGGGAAGTGGTTACTTGAAATTATCTACAAAAGGAAGATATGGTGTAAAAGCTATGGTGGATTTAGCTATTCACTATAGTGAGGAACCTTCATCTATAAAGAGTATATCAGAAAGACAAAACATATCGGAATATTATTTAGAACAGTTATTTTCCAGTTTGAGAAAATCCAATTTGATCAAGAGTATAAGGGGAGCACAAGGTGGATATATTTTAAATAGAGAACCTAAAGATATAACAATAGCTGATATAATGGGAGTATTGGAGGGTCCTGTAGAAATTTCAGATTGTATAGATGAAAATAGTGAAAGTTCTTGCAGCAGGATAGATTGTTGTGCTACCAGACTTTTATGGAGCAAAATTAAGGAGAGCATAGATCAGGTTATGAAATTTACTACTTTGCAGGATATGGTAGATGATTATAATCAAATGATACAGCAGAAGAATAAAAGAAATAAATAGATAATCTATTAAAATATAACTTCTAAAAGTTATATTTTTTTATTTTTTTGGATAAAATAAGAATATTATTTTTAAACTAAAGGTGATATTTTGTATAGAACTATGGATTTTATATTTAAAGATGTAATAGACCTTTCTGGAAAAATGCTGGGATTTATAAGTGATATAATATTGGATTTTAACGGCAAAAAAATAGATGGATTTATAATAACTCCTAATAACATATTTAAAAAAACTTTGAATGTCAATATAGAAAATGTGGTAAATTTTACTTCTGTAATAGTTGTAACTGCTGTGAGTAGAGGGAAATGCCTTCAATTTGAAGATATAAAGAATATGGATGTGGTGAATGAGAGAGGTGAGCTGATTGGAATGGTTGAAGATATTTTATTTGACAGAGAGAAATTTTCCATAAGGGCTCTCATATTGTCCACTGGATTTATAAATAATTTTATAAAAGGCAAAAAAGTTCTGCTTATAAATGATTTGATATTGGGGGACAAAAATTTGTTATACAGAGGTAAAAATCGAAATCTCGAATTTTTCAATTCAGCCCATAAATTATTAAAAAAAGAGAAAAGCTAGGTATTGTAAATTAAAGAAGAATTATGGAAGATGATGCGGATGAATATTTATAAAAAAAGCAGTATTAGATATATCACTGTGGCGGTTATAACAGCGGCATTGATTGTATTTATCATTATGAGTTCTCTATTGAGAGAGCTTATATGTTTAATCTTTATATCTTTTTTAATAGCATATACGCTGAGGCCGATATATAATTCCATGTTAAATAGGGGAATTAACGGAAGAGTGGGAGCTTTTTTTTTGATAAGCTTATTGATTCTGCTTATAGTAGGTGTCTTTGCAATTCTCATACCTTCTTTGTTTAGAGAAAGTTTGAATTTTAACTCTGCTGCAGAAAGAATTCAAAATATGGTAGATAATTTTTATGTGAAATTAAAACCGATTCACGATAACAAAACTATTTATTCACTGATAAACAGTTTAAATAGTAAAATAGACAGTGGAATTGTAAATATATTCAATAAAATGTTTGATTTTATAATTTATATAGGACAAAATTTATTATCTGTAATAGTCATACCTATAATAGCTTATTATTTCTTAGCAGACGGGGAGTATATAAATGGAAAGATTCTGTCTATATTTCCAATGGACAGCAGAAATGTAATTGAAAAGATGTGCTGTCATGCAGATAAAATATTGGGTAGATATATAATGAGCCAGCTCATTTTAAGCGGGCTTGTGGGTATAGCCACATTTTTTATTTTAGTGAGTTTAAAGGTGGATTTTCCCATTATATTGTCCATATTAAATGCATTTTTTAATATAATTCCATATTTTGGGCCTATATTTGGAGCGCTGCCAGCTGTAGTTATAGCTCTTATAGAATCTCCCAGGGCAGCACTGTGGACTGCAGTATGGTTATATGTATTGCAGCAGATAGAAGGCAATATGCTGTCTCCAAAAGTTACAGGGGACAGTGTAAGTATGCATCCTCTAGTAATAATACTTCTTTTAATAGTCGGAGGAAAAGCAGCGGGATTTATCGGAATGGTACTGGCAGTGCCCATAGGGGTTATAGTTAAAATAATGTATGAAGATTTAAACTACTATTTATTTTGATTTAATCGATAAATATTGACATAAGTGTGCATTTAACTTATAATTTGTATCATAATCGAATGATGAAGTGATGAATAGAAGGAGTAGGTATTTTCTTATATTAAAGAGAGGAAGTGGAAGGTGAAAACTTCCTGTAGGATATATTGAAGCTGTCTAGGAACTTGTATTATGTTGTTTAAGAGATATAGATTGTATTTTGAATATCTATATAATTAGGGTGGTACCGCGAAGAGAATCTTTCGTCCCTTAGGGGAATGAGGGATTCTTATTATTTTAAACGTGGATTAAATATGATATTGAAGTTGAAAGGGAGAGATATATATGGAAAAATTAGGGCTGAATCAAATTAGGGAATTGTACTTGAAATTTTTCGAAGGAAAAGGACATTTGAGAATGCACAGTTTTTCATTAGTTCCTAAAAATGATAAGAGTTTACTTTTGATTAACGCTGGTATGGCGCCGCTTAAACCATATTTTACAGGGCTTAAAATACCGCCTCGGAAAAGAGTTACTACCTGTCAAAAGTGTATAAGAACGGGGGATATTGAGAATGTAGGTAAGACTTCACGCCACGGCACTTTTTTTGAAATGCTGGGAAATTTTTCTTTTGGGGACTATTTTAAAAAAGAGATAATTCCATGGGCCTGGGAATTTACTACTGAAGTTTTGAAGCTGCCAAAGGATAGATTATATGTTACAATATACTTAGATGATGATGAGGCCTATGATATATGGGTAAAGGATACCGATATAGATAGTTCAAGGATTTTTAGACTTGGCAAGGAAGATAATTTTTGGGAACACGGTGTAGGTCCCTGCGGACCCTGTTCTGAAATTCACTATGATAGAGGAGAGGGAAAGATAGATACAGTAGAAGAATTTGTGAAAGCAGGGGATAATGATCGGGTACTGGAATTTTGGAATTTAGTGTTTACTCAATTTGACAGGGATGAACAGGGGAATTATAATAGACTTCCAAAGCCTAATATAGATACGGGTATGGGGCTTGAAAGAATGGCAGTTATAATGCAGGATAAAGAAAGTATATTTGAGGTAGATACTATAAAAGCTATATTAAAAGAAGTAAGTGATATGTCCTGTAATTCCTATGGTAAAGATAAAAATAGTGATATATCTATCAGAGTGATAACAGATCACATAAGAAGCATTGTATTTATGGTGAGCGATGGAATACTTCCTTCTAATGAAGGGCGCGGATATGTACTCAGAAGACTTTTGAGAAGGGCAGCAAAACATGGCAGATCTCTTGGAATTAAAGGTTCTTTTCTATATAAACTTTCTAAATCTGTGATAGATAATTCTTATGAAGGCTATCCCGAATTGAGAGAAAGGGAGGATTATATAAGAAAGATAATAAAGATTGAAGAGGAAAGGTTTGCCGTGACAATAGACAGTGGTATTCAGATTTTAAATGAATTTATATCCCAATTGAAAGAGAATGACAGCTCAGTATTAGATGGGGATAAGGTATTTAAATTATATGATACCTATGGTTTCCCTGTAGAGCTTACTGAAGAGATATTGGAAGAAAACAACATGACTGCAGATTTGGAAGGCTTTAATGAAAACATGGAAAATCAACGAAACATGGCAAGAGCCGCCAGGATGGAAACAAATTATATGGGTGCAGAAGATACCATATTGAATAAAATTCCCATGGAGGTTAATACTGTATTTGAAGGTTATGATAAACTGAAGTCAAAATCTAAAGTCAAAGTCATGATGAAGGATGAAGAGTTTGTATCTCATTTAAGCGAAGGAGAAGAGGGAGTTATAGTAGTTGAAAATACACCTTTTTATGCTGAAATGGGTGGACAGGTAGGAGATAGTGGAATCATATACAATGATGATTTTAAAGGTGAAGTGTTAGACTGTAAAAATAATGTGGCAGGTAAAATACTCCATTTTATAAGGGTGAATTCAGGCGGCTTGAGTTTGAATGACGATGTTGTTTTGAGTGTGAATGAGAATAGAAGAAATAGCATAAGAAAAAACCACACTGCAACTCATATATTAGATGAAACCCTGAAGAGGGTTTTGGGAGAACAGGTACACCAATCTGGTTCCTATGTGGATGAACACAGATTGAGGTTTGATTTCAATTATTTTGAGCCTCTGAGCAGTGATACATTGAGGAAAATTGAAGATATGGTCAATAAGAATATAATGGCAGTTCATCAGGTGAAAACTGCTGAGATGCCTTTGGAAGAAGCTAAAAAAAGCGGGGCAATAGCACTTTTTGACAGTAAATATAAGGATAAAGTAAGGGTAGTTTCTGTGGGAAATTTCAGCAGTGAACTCTGTGGTGGAACTCATGTAAATAATTCTGGTGAAATAGGATTGTTTAAGATAATATCTGAAACTGGAATAGCTGCCGGTATTAGGAGAATAGAGGCTGTTACCGGCGAAAGTGCAATAAAATATCTGAATTTGAGAGATTATATGTTAAAGGAAATATCGGGTAAATTGAAATGTTCTGAGAAGGAAATAATTCATAAATTGGATCTGCAATTCAATGAACTGAAGGCAGCTGAGAGGGAAATTCAGCAATTGAAGTCAAAATTGGCAGGTAACGCGGAAACTGATATTCTGGATGGAATGAAAATAATTGGAAAAACGAAGCTTTTTACAGGGGTGCTAAAAGAAGTTGATGCCAGTGCACTTAGGGAATTGGGAGATAAGTTTAGAAATAAGTATGACAACTGTTTAGTGGTATTGGGAAGTAGTGTAAAGGGAAAAGTTCAACTCATAGCTATGGCAACTGAAGAGGCAGTGAAAAGTGGTATTCATTGTGGAAAGATAATAAAGGAGGTTGCGGCTGTCACTGGAGGAAGTGGAGGAGGAAGACCGGATATGGCACAAGCCGGAGGAAAATCACCTGAAAAATTAGAAGAAGCTATAGGAAAATGCAGTATAATTATGGAAAAAAAAGTTAGATAGTATACATTTTATGAAATATGTTTTATAATAGATCTATTAGAATGTTAGCGGGGTGATATATATGGGCAAGGACAATACTATTCAGTTTGACATTTCTGAGAGTAAGAAAGCACTGACAAAAGAGATATTAACTGAAGTTTATGATTCGCTAATTAAAAAGGGATACAATCCGGTAAATCAGCTGGTAGGATACTTGATTTCAGGGGATCCAACTTATATAACAAATTATAATGGAGCAAGGTCATTGGTGAGGAAACTTGAGAGAGATGAGATACTTGAGGAAGTTTTGAAAGTCTATTTAGATATAAAATAAAAATGTCCTTTTAGGGCATTTTTATTTTAAATGTGAGCATAATATTGAGGAGAGTGAAAATTTGAGAATACTGGGACTGGATATAGGGGATAGAACTATAGGTGTTGCACTCAGTGATCCATTGGGATTTACAGCACAGGGAGTTACTACTATAAAGAGAAGGGGAATGGAAAAGGATATTGATGAGCTGAGATCTGTTTGTGAAAAATATGGTGTAGAATTAATTGTCTCCGGACTTCCTAAAAATATGAATGGAACACTTGGTCCCCAGAGTGAGAAAGTGATGGATTTTTGCAAAAGAATAGAGAAGCTTATAAAATTACCCGTAAAAATGTGGGATGAAAGATTAACTACCGTGGCAGCAAATAGAGCCATGTTAGAGGGAGATCTCTCCAGGGCAAAGAGAAAAAAGATAGTAGATAAAATGGCTGCTGTATATATTTTGCAGGGGTATTTGGACAGTATTTCGAAATGATTTATTTTGATAAATCTAATTCTTTGAATAAAGGGGAAAAAATTGAATGGGAGAAAATATCAGAAACTTAATACTGGAGGATGAAGATGGCAAAAAAGTTCAATTTGAAGTGATTACCAAATTGGATATAGAAGATAGAGAGTATGTAATTGTAATGCCTGAAGAGTGTAGAGAATCAGAGGAAGCCATAGTGCTTAAGATAATAGAAGATGAAAATGGCGAGGGAATTTTTGCAACGGTGGAAGATGAAGATGAATTTAACCAGGTTTCAGAAGTATATGAAACTTTGTTTTAATGTTAATTGATTTTCAATTGACAATATTTTTCTGTTATATTAGACTTAAAATAGAAAAGTTTTTGTGGGTGTTTTAAAATTTAAGTTGAAATGGGGTATAGTTATGTCAAAGCTTTCCTCTTCAGAAATAGAGAGATTAAAAAATAGCCTGAAGGAAAAAGGGTATAAGCTTACACCTCAAAGGAGGGCTATAGTTGATATTATAATAAGAAATGAAGGACAGCATCTTACAACGGAAGAAATATATGATCAAGTTAGAAGTGAGTGTCCTGAAATTGGTTTAGCTACAGTTTATAGAACTGTACAACTTTTAGATGAGATAGGAGTTATATGTAAATTGGACTTGGATGATGGATGTAATAGATATGAAATAATACACAAGGAAGAAAATCACCAGCATCATCATTTGATATGTAATAAATGTTCAAAAATAATTGAGGTGACGGATGATCTTTTGGAACCCCTTGAGAGGGAAATAGAAAAGAAATATGATTTTAAAATTTTAAATCACAGTTTAAAATTTTATGGAATATGCAGTGACTGTAAAAAGTCCGGCAAATACAAGTAAAATTGCAATTTGTAATTTTTATATTTTATGAAAGAGTTATTTGACATAGGATGCGGATAGGGTACGTTTTTAATTTGATATTCATATTGTTTTAACATAACTTGTTCATAAGATATTTATTACCAAGTTGTAAAAATATTAAAATAAATTAAATAAGGAGGGAAGATTTTATTGCGAAAAGAAAGAGATAAAGTAAAAATTATTCCATTAGGCGGACTAAGTGAAATAGGAAAAAATATTACAGTAATAGAATACAAAGATGAGATAATAGTGATTGACTGCGGGATGGAGTTTCCAAGTGAAGAAATGTTAGGAATAGATATAGTCATACCCGATACAACTTATCTTAAAAAAAACATAGATAAGGTAAAAGGCATATTTTTAACTCATGGACATGAAGACCACATAGGGGCACTGCCGTATGTATTGAAAGAGATCAATGTACCTGTATATGGGAGCAAATTGACGTTGGGGATTGTTGATTCAAAATTAAAGGAACACGGTTTAAGTGGATCAGTGGATTTAAAGTGCATAAAAGCAGGCGACGTAATTAAGTTAAATAGAATGTCCGTGGAATTTATAAGAACCAGTCACAGTATAGCTGATTCCATGGCTATTGCAGTATATACCCCGGTGGGTATAATACTTCATACTGGTGATTTTAAGGTGGATTATACACCTATTGATGGCAGCGTAATTGATCTGGCTAGATTTGCAGAACTTGGGAAAAAGGGAGTAACTGTTATGCTGGCAGACAGCACTAACGTGGAAAGACCTGGATATACTATGTCGGAGAGGACGGTAGGACAGACCTTTCAAAAATTTTTTGCTGTGGCAAAAAGTAGAATAATAGTTGCCACTTTTGCATCTAATATTCACAGGATACAACAGGTAATTACTGCTGCTGAAAAATATGACAGGAAAGTGGCTGTTTCAGGTAGAAGTATGGAAAATATAATGGAAGTAGCTATGAATTTGGGATATATAAATATTAGGAAAAATACTCTTATAAATGTAGACAATATAAATAAATATCCCGGAAACAAGATAGTTATAATAACTACTGGAAGTCAGGGTGAACCTATGTCAGCACTTTCTAGAATGGCAGCTTCTGAGCATAAAAAAATAAGTATTATTCCAGGGGACACAATAATAATTTCAGCAAATCCCATACCTGGAAATGAAAAATTGGTGTCAAAGGTGATAAATCAATTGTTTAAAAAGGGAGCAGAAGTAATATATGAAGCTCTGGCGGATGTTCATGTATCAGGGCATGCCTGCCAAGAAGAATTGAAACTTATGCATACTCTTGTAAAACCCAAATTTTTTATACCTGTACATGGAGAATACAGACATCTAAAACAGCATGCAGATTTAGCGATGAATCTTGGACTTAACCCCAATAACATAATCATAGCAGACAATGGGGATGTTATAGAAGTTTCCAGAGATTCCATAAGAAAAAATGGAACAGTGGTATCGGGACAGGTATTTGTAGATGGCTTGGGAGTTGGAGATGTGGGGAATATAGTCTTAAGGGATAGAAGACATCTTTCTCAGGACGGAATACTTACAGTGGTTATTACTATTGAAAAAGAAACGGGTACCGTCATTGCAGGACCTGATATAATATCCAGAGGTTTTGTGTATGTTCGGGAATCAGAAGATCTAATGGAAGAGGCAAGGGAACTTGTTCGTGGTGCTTTAAAAGATTGCGAGGAAAAACATATTACAGAATGGTCAAGCATAAAATCCAATGTAAAAGAAGTACTTAGATCATTTCTCTACGAGAAGACGAAGAGAAAACCTATGATATTGCCAATAATTATGGAAATATAATATTGTATTAAAAATTAGGAGAGTATTTGATAATGAATATATATGATAGAACAAGAGAATTTGCAGAAGAGCTTAAAACATGTGATGAAGTGGTTGATCTTCAAAGATTGAGTCAAAGAATAAAAAACAATGAAGATTATACAAGAATATTGAGTGATTTTAGAAAAATACAAGTGGAGGCCTATTCGCAGCAAGTTCAAAATGGAAAGATCTCAGAGGAGATTATGGAAAAGTTTAAAAATATGGGCTCTGTGATTTCTGCTAATCCTCCTGTAAATGAATATATACAGGCAGAACAAAAATTCAGTGTAATGTGGCAGGACATATTAAAGATATTAAATGATGCCATAGGGGTAGATTTTTCTTTTGGAAAAGATAAAAATAAAGTTAATGTGCCTGAAAACCGTTAACTTAAGCATTATAAAGTTGACTTTTTAATACTATGATATTAGAATAAATATGGCAGCTCTAAATTGGATACAAAAAAGGTATCCAATTTTTTTGAGTGCTTATCCAATTCATAATGAATTTTGATATTTGAATATATTCCATAGGTTAAAAATAAATTGGAGGAGTAATAATGAATTTATTTACAAGAAATGATATAAGAAATGTGGCAATAATTGCACATGTAGATCATGGCAAAACTACATTAGTAGACGCATTATTAAAACAGAGCAATATATTTAGGGCAAATGAAAAAGTGGAAGAGAGGGTTATGGATTCAAATGCTATTGAAAGAGAGAGAGGAATTACCATACTTTCAAAAAATACTTCCGTAACTCATAAGGGGATTAAGATCAATATTGTAGATACACCAGGCCATGCAGATTTTGGCGGTGAGGTAGAACGTGTACTTGAGATGGTAGATAGTGTTCTATTGGTGGTAGATGCTGCTGAAGGCCCAATGCCGCAGACAAAATTTGTTTTAAAAAAGGCATTGGAATTAAAACTAAAACCAATAGTTGTAATAAACAAAATAGATAAACCAGATGCAAGACCATCTGAGGTTTTAGACGAAGTATTTGATCTGTTTATAGAGTTGGGGGCCAGTGACGAACAATTGGATTTCAGTGTGGTCTATTGTTCGGCAAAGGCGGGATTTGCTAAAAAGGAGATGGAGGATAAATCCACTAACATGGAACCTCTTTTCGATACTATAATAAAAAATGTTCCAGCACCTCAGGGATATCTGGATATGCCCCTTCAACTTCTAGTAACGACTATAGATCACAATGAATATGTAGGAAGAATAGGTGTTGGAAAGATAACGAGAGGTAGCATAAAGAAAAATGAACAAGTTGCTCTCATAAGAAAGGGAAATAAAATAGAAAATGTGAAGGTGTCAAATCTATATGTATATGATGGATTAAAAAAGGAAGAAGTAGAAGAGGCCAAACTGGGAGATATAGTTGCAGTTTCAGGAATTCCCGACATAAATATAGGTGAGACTATAGCTGATGCTTTAAATCCGGAAGCACTTCCTTTTGTAGATATAGATGAACCTACGCTGACTATGAATTTCATGGTAAATGATTCTCCATTTGCTGGTAGAGAAGGAGATTTTGTGACATCAAGGCATTTAAGAGACAGACTTATGAGAGAATTGGAGACTAATGTAGCCCTTAGGGTGGAAGAAACTGATTCACCAGACTGTTTTAAGGTAAGTGGAAGAGGAGAACTTCACCTCTCAGTTTTGATAGAAACCATGAGAAGGGAGGGTTATGAATTTCAAGTTTCCAAACCAACAGTGATATTTAAAGAAAAAGATGGAAAAAGATTAGAACCTATTGAATACCTCACTATAGACGTACCTGAAGAATTTATGGGAGTGGTTATGGAAAAACTGGGTCCGAGAAAAGCTGAAATGGTAAATATGACTTCAGCTGTAAATGGATATACCAGATTGGAATTTAGGATACCCGCCAGAGGATTGATTGGGTTTAGGAGTGAATTTATGACTGATACTAAGGGCAACGGTATAATGAACCATGTATTGGACGGATATGAAGAGTACAAGGGTGAGATACCCGGCAGGACAAGAGGCTCCCTGGTAGTATTTGAACCTGGAGTATCTATAACTTATGGACTTTTTAATGCTCAAGAGAGAGGAACACTATTTATAGGACCTGGAGTAGAAGTATATGAGGGTATGATAGCTGGTGAGTGTTCAAGACCGGAGGATATAGAGGTAAATGTATGCAAGAAAAAGCATCTGTCAAATACCAGATCCTCAGGAGCTGATGAAGCGCTGAAATTAGTGCCCGTGACGGAAATGACTCTGGAAAAGTCGCTGGAATTTATAGCACCGGATGAATTGGTAGAAATTACTCCCAAGAGTATAAGAATGAGAAAGAAAATATTGAATACGGATCTCAGGAAAAAGGCCATGAGAAGAAAATAGGAAGGATTGTTTACAGTGAAAAGACACTTAAAAAAAAGTATTTTTTTACTTTGTAGTGTGGCTTTAGTTTTATTAATTGCCGGTGTCTTGTATTATTTCATTCAAAATACAAGATACCCATTTAAAACAAACGGAAAAAAGATAAATTTTCAGATAAAACAAGGGGAAAGGTTAGAGCAGGTTATAGATAATCTGAGCAGCAGTAAATTAGTAAAAAATCCACTTTTGATAAAATGGTATACAAAAAGGCATTTTGAAAATGGTCTGTTAAAACCTGGAAAGTATTCCTTTTCTAAAGGTATAAGCTTGAGTAATTTTGTACTCTATGTGGAAAGGGGAATTAGGGATGACAGACCTGTAAAAGTTATAATACCTGAAGGATATGATATAAAGCAGATAGGAAATTTACTGGAGAAAAAGGGGATAATAAGCAGCTCGAATTTTATAAAAAGCTGCAGGGAGTATAAACTGCCTGATTTTGTGAAGAAAGATTCAAAAAGAAGGTATGCCCTGGAAGGGTATTTATTTCCGGATACCTATGATTTTCTCAAAGGAAGCAGCGGAGATTATATAATTGAAGTGATGCTAAATAGATTTTCTGATGTCATGAATAAAGTACAGGAGGGTACAGGAAAACATTTAAACATTCAAGAAATGGATAAAATCATAACCATGGCTTCTATAGTTGAAAGAGAAGTGAAAAAACCCGAGGAGAGGGGAAAGGCAGCTTCTGTATTTTACAATAGATTAAAAAGGAATATGAAGCTTCAGTCCTGTGCTACAGTATTGTATGCACTGAATGTGCACAAGGATAAGGTGTATTATAAAGATTTACAAGTAGACTCCCCGTATAACACTTATAAAGTAAATGGACTTCCTGAGGGGCCTATATCCAATCCAGGAAAGGGCTGTATAATAGCGGCTATAAATCCTGAAAAGACAAATTATCTTTATTTTGTTTCTGAAAATAATGGAACTCATTTTTTTACAGATAGTAATGAAAAGTTTTTGGAGGTCAAAAAAACTACTCAGGGTGAATGACCGACCTTTTGGAGGAAGATATGAGTGAAGTTGAACATGAATATATAAAAGAATATATAACGTCCTTAATAGGAAGTCATAGTGGAATATTAAAGGAAATAGAGGAGTATGCATCTGAAAATTCCATACCGATAGTGCATAGAGAGATGGCAAGATTTTTAGAGCTTATGATAAATATGAAAAGACCATCTAGGGTTCTTGAACTTGGAACTGCTGTTGGATATTCTGCCATTTTAATGAGTCTCAGTTCCCATAAAAAAAATCATATAACCACTATTGAAAGGGACAAAAATATGGTTGAAATTGCTAGAAAAAATATAAAAAGATATAATTTTGAACAATATATAGATGTTATTGAGGGAGATTGTATGGAAATACTTAAGAATATTAGAGAAAAATTTGATCTTATATTCATTGATGCCGGAAAGGCACATTACAATCATTTTTTACCCTACTGTTTAAAACTTTTAGACGAAGAAGGCGTAATAGTGGCAGATAATGTATTGTTCAGGGGAATGGTGGCTTCTGATGAATTAGTAAAGAGAAGAAAAATAACCATAGTCAAGAGAATGAGAGAATACTTAAAAATTGTATCTGATGACAATAAATTTATAACTTCAATTATACCTATGGGAGATGGTATTGCTGTTACTATGAGGAGGAATTGAGATGAATAAAAAGCCGGAGTTATTGGCACCTGCGGGCAATTTGGAAAAGCTGAAAACTGCCGTGGATTTTGGGGCGGATGCAGTCTATTTAGGAGGAAATAAGCTTAATCTTAGAGCATTTGCAGACAATTTTACGGATGAAGAACTTATAGAAGGTATGAAATATGTTCATGAAAGGGGAAAGAAGGCATTTATAACTGTCAATGTATTTCCACATAATGCTGATCTAGAGGGATTGGAAGGTTACCTAAAGAAATTGTATAAATTGGATGTAGACGGGATAATTGTGTCAGATCCAGGGATAATAATGGCTGCCAGGAAAATCGTGCCGAATCTGGAGCTGCATCTAAGTACTCAGAGTAATAATGTGAATTGGATGTCTGCTATATTTTGGTATAGACAGGGTATAAAGAGAATAGTTCTTGCCAGGGAACTTTCGCTTGAAGAAATAAAAGAGATAAGGCAGCATTTACCAGAAGATTGTGAAATAGAGGCTTTTGTTCATGGAGCCATGTGTATGGCCTATTCGGGAAGATGCATGCTTTCAAATTATATGACAGGAAGAGATTCCAATAGGGGGCAGTGTGCCCAGCCTTGCAGATATAAATACTATCTTATGGAAGAGAAGAGGCCGGGAGAATACTTTCCTGTATTTGAAGATAACAGAGGGAACTATATTTTAAATTCTAAAGATCTCTGTATGATAGAACATATTCCAGAATTAGTAGAAGCGGGCATAAATTCATTTAAGATAGAGGGAAGAATGAAAAGTGCATATTATGTAGCTACTGTAGTTAAAGCCTATAGAAGGGCTATGGATTCCTATTTTGAAAACCCTGATACATATGTATTTGAGGAGAAATGGCTGGAGGATTTGATGAAAGCCAGTCATAGAAAATATTTTACAGGATTCTATTTTGGAGATAAAGACAGCCAAATTTTCGAAAATTCATCTTATATAAGAAATTATGATATAGTTGGCTTAGTTAAAGATTATGATAAGCACAATAATACCGTGGTTATAGAACAGAGAAATAAAGTATACAGTGGAGATATGGTGGAAGTATTAAGGCCTATAGGAGACAGTTTTAAAGTATATCTAAAAGATATGAGAGATGAAAATGGGGAGAAAATAGAATCAGCTCCTGTTGCCCAGATGATATTTACTGCAGTAGTGGATAGAATATTGGAAAAGGGAGATATGCTTATAAAAGCTAAACTATAAGTTACAACCTGGTAAAATTATATCCAGGTGAATAAAATACCTTATTTTGGATAGAAATTAGTCTAGATGAGGTGTTTTTTTATGTTAAAGATAAACAGGCATATAATACAAAAAAGACAATATATTTTATTTTTCATAATTATTTTAGCGTTTTCCCTGCTGTATTTTAAAATAATAAAACTTCAGTATTTTGGAAGTAGTAAATTGAGTGTAATGGCAGATTCACAATATTCCTATAAAGAGGATTTAACCGATGTAAATTATATGTTATATGATTGCCATGGGAAACAATTTATGAGTTATGATAAAAAATATTATGTGGTTATATCGCCAGAAGTATTTTTGAAAGATAATGAAAATGTGGATTCAGAGAAGATGCTCACTTTAATTTATACTCTTAGAAATTATGACAGTGATTACGATATATCTAAAGCTGGAGTATTGAATAAAAGTGAGAAATTATATTATGAGGTGGATGTAAACACCTACAATAAGTTAAAAAATATAACTGGAATAAATGGAGTCTATACGTATGTTTATTCTCCTTTAAATAAAGCTGGTATATGGAGTATAGGAAATTTACTTCTAAATCCTAAGAGAACTGAGAATAACCAAATTAAAAATAAAAATTCCTTAGAAATGCAGATATATGAGAAGACAAAAGACAATGATAAACCTGAGGTCGTATTTGAAAGGGATGTAGATGGAAAGATAATAAATAAAAAAGTGAATTATCCTGAAAACAATGTAAATGTGAGATTGACTATAGATAAAAGTATACAGGACAAGATAAAAGAAATATTAAATGAGGGAAAAAATAAAGAATTTAGTCAGATAGGTGTGGTTTTGATGGAGGCGGATACGGGAAAAATAAAGGCACTTGTACAGAAAGATGACAGTAAACCAAATGTAAATATAGGTGCTGCCACTAATCATGGATTTTTTCCCGGCTCCATATTTAAAGTTATAGTAGAAGAGGCAGGACTTGATAAAAATATCATAAATGTAAATGACAAATTTACCTGCAAAGGACTGTATGAGGTAGAAGATGAGGCAAATCATGGCACACTGACTCCAGGAGAAGCACTGACTGTATCCTGCAATGATGTGTTTGCCCAGATAGGGGAAAAGGTGGGATTTAATAATTTTTATGACAATGCAAAAAGTCAGGGATTATTTCAAACAGTTTTAAATTTAGATGGTGAGAAATCAGGACTGTTTGAGGTAAAAAATCCAAGTTATGCCGACGGAAGCTTATCCCTTGCATCTATAGGGCAAAATATTAGGATAACTCCGATAGAAGCTATCAGCATACCAAATACAGTGGTAAATGATGGAGTGTATGTAAAGCCGTATATATTAGATGCCTATGTGGATGATAAAAATAGTAATATAGAAAAATTGAATACCACAAGTAGTTCCGTTATAAAGAAATCAACAGCTGAGGAAATGAAAGAACAGATGATAAATGTAGTGAAAAATGGTACAGGAAAATCTGCATATGTAGATGGCATGGAAGTTGGAGGAAAAACGGGAAGCACCCAGCGAATAGAGCTGACAGGTAAAAATAAGACAGCAGAGGAACATTCAGATGGATGGTTTGTAGGATTTTTTAAGTATAATGACAAGTACTATTCTATGGTTGTTTTTGTAAAGGATATAGATAAAAATAATGAAAGCGGTGGGAATACTGCTGCCCCAATATTTAGGGATATAGTTTCAAACATACAGCAATATCTAAATTAAATTTTATTTATATATGCACTTTTTGAAAAAGCTGCTCATAGTATATTAATAAGCACTATTAGGAGGAGCAGCTGGTGTTTATAACAAATTACTTATTAGATATTATTGGGAATGTAGTATTTATGACGGCTTATGTTACAAATAATAATTCATTTCCACAACCTCTAAGTGATGATGAAGAAGCATATTATTTAAGAAAGTTAAAAGAAGGGGATCTACTTGCTAAAAGCATTTTAGTGGAGAGAAATTTGAGGTTGGTAGCACATATTGTAAAGAAGTATTCTTATCCGGGAAAAGAAGTAGATGACTTAATCTCTATTGGAACTGTAGGATTGATCAAGGCGATAGATTCTTTTGATGCATCCAAGGGGACTAGGTTAGCAACATATGCGGCAAAATGTATAGAAAACGAAATATTGATGCTTATAAGAAATAATAAGAAAATTAGAAATGAAGTGTATTTACAAGATCCAATAGGTGTGGATAAAGAGGGAAATGAAATATCTTTGATGGATGTGCTTAGCAGCGATGAAAATTCTATAATTGAAATTGTAGAACAGAAAATACAGGTGAAAAAATTATATTCTAAGATAAATACATGTTTGTCTCAAAGAGAAAAGAGTGTTGTGGAAATGAGATATGGGCTTTTAGAGGGGAAGCCCAGAACTCAAAGAGAAATAGCAAAAATACTTGGCATATCCAGATCTTATGTATCTAGAATCGAAAAAAAAGCGTTAAAAAAATTATACAAGGAATTAAATTATTGGACAAAATGATTTTTATATTGAACTTGTAAATTTTTAATAAATTCCATGGTATATGTTATCGTTGTATTTTGAACTATAAGAAATTTAATAAATATGTAATAGTATGCACATGGAATTTATGGCATTTTTAGATTATTTTAATTTTAAATATATGATTCAGCCTGTAAATTCAGTAAATAATTTTTATTAAAATAAAAATATATATAAAAGTTAAATAATAGATGACGAATATAGGTAGGGAAGGATTTGCATAAAATATTTATTCTCGCTTTAAATTGATAATAATTTTTTAATTAATTTAAATGGTAAATATTATTTAAAAAAGTAGTAACGTTCTCGGGATAAATGCTTTAGAAAGGGGAACTTAAAATGGTAGTCCTAAAAGAACTATTAAAACAAACTATTGAAAAAAATGCATCAGATTTGCATCTGACAGTTGGGGCACCTCCTGTAGTAAGGGTGAATGGCGAACTTAAGAAATTGGGAAAGGAAAAACTACAGCCGGCGGACACTGAAAGGTTTTCCAAGGAAATATTAGGTGAAGACTATGAGAGATACAATAAGACTGGTGAGATTGATATATCTTTTTCCATATCGGGTCTTGGAAGATTTAGAGTAAATCTGTTTAAGCAGAGAGGTAGTTGTGCCATTGCAATAAGAGTCATAGGTTTAAAAATACCTACTTTGAATGAACTTAAATTTCCACCTGAGGTAAAAAAACTTTTAGATTGCAAGAAGGGGTTAATTTTAGTGACGGGATCTACAGGGTCCGGAAAAAGCACTACATTGGCAGCTATGATAAATGAGATCAATTCCAATAGAGCTGCACATATAATCACTCTTGAAGATCCAATAGAATATTTACATAAGCATAACAAGTCCATAATAAGTCAAAGAGAAATAGGTAAAGATTCCCTAAGTTATGCCAATGCATTAAAATCAGTGCTTAGGGAAGATCCAGATGTGATTTTAGTGGGGGAGATGAGAGATCTTGAAACCATATCTACTACTCTCGCTGCAGCTGAAACTGGACATTTAGTATTTTCAACTTTACATACCATAGGCACTGCTAAGACTATAGACAGAATTGTGGATGTATTTCCACCTTATCAGCAGCAGCAGGTAAAGATACAGCTGGCAGCTGTACTGAAGGGTATAATATGCCAACAGCTTATACCTAAGCTGGATGGTAAAGATAGAATAGCGGCAATTGAAATCATGATTGCTACCACGGCTATTAAAAACATGATAAGAGAAGGAAAAACTAATCAGATAGAATCTTCAATGCAGACGGGAGTAAAATATGGAATGAGAACTATGGATATGTCACTTGCAGAACTCTACAGAAAAGGATATATATCCTATGATTCTGCTATGGGTTATGCTATTGACAATAATATGCTTGCCAGAATAATTTCTTTATAGAAGGATATGAAAAGGGATAGAGTGAAAATTCTATCTCTTTTACTGTATATTATTTTAGAGTTTATTGTAAATTACTATAGTAATTAAATTTTAGTTGTGCTAAAATAACCTTAAATTAGGGGGATTAAGATGAGCATTTTTAAAGAAATAATTAATTATGCCTCTCGCATTTTAACTTACACAGTCTATATAGTATCTATATACTATTTGTGCATATCGTTTTTTGGCTTGCTGAGGAAAAGAGACACTGAACAGATAAAACCAAAAAGGAGTTTTGCACTGATTATAGCAGCCCACAATGAAGAAATTGTAATTGGTGATATTATAGAAAGCTTAAAGGAGTTGGATTACCCTAAAAAATTGTATGATATTTTTGTGATTGCGGATAATTGTACGGATAAAACTGCATTGAAAGCTAGAAAAAAAGGTGCCTTTGTGTATGAGAGAAGTAGTACAGGAAAGCGCGGCAAGGGTTATGCACTTGAATGGATGTTTGATAAGATATTTAATATGGAAAAAAAATATGATGATATAGCTATATTTGATGCAGATAATATTGTACACAAAAACTTCTTGAAAGAAATGAACAAACAGCTCTGTAAGGGATATAAAGTTGTTCAAGGCTATTTAGACAGTAAAAATCCTGGCGATACGTGGATTACAGGAAGCTATTCCATAGCGTTTTGGGCCAATAATAGGATGTTTCAATTAGCCAGAAGTAATTTGGGATTATCAGCCCAATTAGGCGGGACGGGTTTTGTGGTAGATACTGATATTTTGAAGAAATTGGGCTGGGGAGCTACATGCCTGACGGAGGATTTAGAATTTACCTGCAAATTAATATTACATGGATATAAAGTGGGATGGGCTCATGATGCTATAGTGTATGATGAAAAGCCTCTTACACTTTGGCAGTCATGGAATCAAAGAAAAAGATGGATGCAGGGATTTACGGATGTATCAAGTAGATATTTTTTTAAGCTTGTAAAGAAATCAATAAGAAACTGCAACTTTTTGTTGATGGACTGTGCTCTTTACAGTATTCAACCTATAATAGCTGTACTCATAGGATTTTCAGCTATAAGTGGTGGAATTCAACAGATTATGAAAGCACTTGATTTGATATCTGGTTTTAATACAGTTGTATATTCTATTAATTTTAATTTGTTGACCGTAGCGATGATATTACTTTTGGTGTTACAATTTATTTACACTCCTTTTATATTGATTTTGGAGAAAAAATTAAATTTTAAAACATTTGTATACTACATATTTTATCCGGTATATGCAATTACCTGGTTCCCAATTTCACTGTTAGGTATAATAGGCAAGAATAATAAGGAATGGAATCACACTGTCCATAGTCGGAGTGTAAAGATAAAAGATTTAGAAAAAGCTAATTAAACAGGGAAAAATTTTGATAAGGAAAGGATTGTAAGTCTTTTCCTTTTATTTTATGTTATAGAAAGAATAGATAAATATTCTTTAATTGCATTTGAGATTTTATTTAAATGTGATAAAATATAAGAGGAAAATTAGACTTTTTGTTGAATATATATTTTTAATGGTTCTCTTTATGCAAAGGAGGGAAATATTTTAATGAACGAATATATAGTGGGCATAGATATAGGCTCTTACAATATCTGTGCTGCTGCTGGAAAAATAGATAAACATTCCGAAGTACAGATAATGGGTATAACTTCCTCAAATTGTAGTGGTGTAAAAAGAGGAATAGTTGTAGATATAGATAATACATCGGAATCCATAAAGAAATGTATAAGCTCACTGGAAAGAATGGTAGATACAAAAGTAACTGGGGCTTATATATCCTTGTCAGGGGGGATAAGTGAGCTTGTTTGGAATAAAGGAGTAGTTGCAGTATCCTCGGAAGATCGTGAAATAAAGAGAAATGATGTGAAAAGAGTGTTAAAAGCATCTAAAATAATTAATATTCCCAACGATAAAGAAATAATAGGGGTAATACCTCAACAATATATAATTGATGGTTATGATAAAATAAAAGATCCTATAGGCATGTGTGGATTAAGATTAGAAGTGGATTCGCAAATAATACTTGCCCAGTCAACTGTAGTAAATAATATTTTTAAAAGCGTGAACAAAGCTGGAATAAAGGTACTTGGAGTGGTATTTGAGCCTATAGCTATATCCAGTGTGGTTTTGAAAGAAGAGGAAATTCAGAGGGGTATAGCTCTTGTAGATACGGGTTCAGATTCTATAAATATTTATATTTATAAAGGAGGAAATTTAAGAAGTATAAGTACTTTACCTTTAGGTGGAAGTATTATAACCAATGATATTGCAGTTTGCTTGAAAATCCCTGTTTCAGAAGCAGAAAAACTTAAAATAAAATATGGAAGTGTAGCAGCAGATTCTCTTAGGGATAATTTTAAAATAGAGGTAAATGCCAATTATAATAACAAAGTAAAAGTGGACTGTAATGTTTTAAATCAAGTTATAGAAGCTAGGGTTGAGGAGTTGTTTTCATTAATAAATAAAGAAATAAGTACGTCTGAATATTACAATGAACTTTCTGGAATAGTTATAGTAGGTGGCGGTATGGCGCTGATAAATGGCATAGAGGAATTTGGCAGAAATATTCTGGGAAAGCTTGTAAGAATTGGGATACCTAGATACATAGGGGCAGCAAGTCCACTGTATGCTACGGCGGTTGGAATAGTAAAAGACGTTTCAAATTCTATGAAGTTGAAAAATACCGTAGATGTGGATTCATCTAAAAATGATAATTTACCCGATTATAAAAAGATAATTGAAGATGAAGAAGAAACGGAAAATGGAAATAGAACCAATGGGTTTATATCTAAGATAAAGGATTTTTTTACAGATTTTTTTTAAAAAAGGAGGCAGAGGTATTGTGTTAGATTTTGATGTTGATGTTCAGCAGTTTGCTCAAATCAAAGTAATAGGATGCGGCGGCGGAGGAAACAATGCTGTAAATAGAATGATAAAAGAAGGGTTAAAAAATGTTGAATTTATTGCTATAAATACAGATAAACAGGCGTTGATGCTTTCACAAGCATCACAGAAAATACAAATAGGTGATAAACTCACTAAGGGACTTGGAGCAGGAGCTAATCCAGAGATAGGGCAAAAGGCTGCGGAAGAAAATAAAGATGAAATATCCCAGGCTATAAAAGGAGCAGATATGGTATTTATTACAGCTGGCATGGGTGGAGGAACTGGCACTGGAGCGGCGCCTATAATTGCAGAATTAGCTAAATCTATGGGAATACTTACGGTAGGGGTAGTCACTAAGCCTTTTCCCTTTGAAGGCAGAAAGAGAATGCTCCATGCAGAGATGGGAATAAAAAACCTAAAGGAGAAAGTGGATACACTGGTTACTATCCCAAATGAAAGACTTCTTTCCATAGTAGATAAAAAAACCACTTTGATGGAATCTTTTAAATTTGCAGATGACGTTTTAAGACAAGGTGTACAGGGTATATCCGATTTGATCACTATACCTGGACTTGTAAATTTGGATTTTGCAGATGTTAGGACAATTATGATAGATAAAGGTCTTGCCCATATGGGTGTAGGAAAGGGAAATGGTGATAGCAGAGCTCAAGATGCTGCAAAACAGGCCATATCGAGTCCTCTCCTTGAAACTTCAATAGTGGGGGCTACAGGAGTACTTCTAAATATAACCGGTGGCCAGGATCTTGGGCTACTGGAGATAAACGAGGCTGCTGAAATAGTTCAAGAGGCTGCAGATCCTGATGCAAACATAATTTTTGGGGCTGTTATAGATGAAGAAATAAAGGATGAAATAAGAATTACTGTAATAGCAACAGGATTTGAATCAGATAAGAGCGGCGAAGTTAAAGATAAAAATTCTTTAAAAGCTGATACAGGTGTAA
Organism: Clostridium sp. MT-14; assembly: GCF_042436595.1. Classification (NCBI taxonomy): domain Bacteria; kingdom Bacillati; phylum Bacillota; class Clostridia; order Eubacteriales; family Clostridiaceae; genus Clostridium; species Clostridium sp. MT-14. The sequence continues at coordinate 10,591 of NZ_JBHMIY010000020.1, read as the reverse complement.
GGGACAGTAAGAATGAAGCTGCTGCTTCTGTAGAGTATGAAAAGTTCAATGAAGATAATTTGGAGATACCTGCTTTTTTAAGAAGGCAGAAAAGATGAGAAAATCACAGCTGGCAATTAATTGCCAGCTGTGATTTTTTTAGATGAAAATTAAGATTAAAAAACATTGGAGGAATAAAAGAAAAATTTATGACATATTATAGAAGATAAAAATATTGGAAATGATTAAGAAATGACAAAATTTTGAAATACATAGGTATATAATAAAAGTAAATAAAAGGAAGCAAAGGTGGAGGTGATTGTCTATTTGATCGTATACATAGACTTGCTAATTTTAATAAATTTAATAGTAGATTTTTTCCTGTTGTATATTACGGGTAGGACTCTCAAATTAAAGATAAAATTTAAATTTATGTTTTTAGCAGCATCTATAGGCAGCATCTATACAATTACACTAATATATCCTAATTTGGAGTTTTTCTCCGCCTTTTATTTTAAAATTATAGTTTCAATTGCATTGATTTATATTTCCTTTGGAAATAAGGGGTTTATTACCAATTTAAAAATAGTGTCAGTATTTATTCTCTATTCAATGCTGTTGGCAGGGTTATGTATATTTATTCAATATAACAAATATTCCTATGTAGATGGTCCTGTTATAATTAATTTTTCATATCAATGGCTTTTTACTTCGCTTATGATATTATATATGGTTATTGACAGATTATTAGTCTATGTCAAAGATAGGAATAGATTGTCTACATTGATTTACAGTGTGGATATTGTATTTAAAAATAAATGTAAAACTGTCAGGGCTTTTCTTGACACTGGAAATGAGCTTAGAGAGCCCGTAACTAATTTACCGGTGATAATAGTTGAAAGTTCTGTATTTAAGAACATAAACTTAGAAGAGGATTCTAAATTTTATATACCTTACAGGGTCATAAATGGTGAAATTGGAAAACTCCAAGGATTTAAAGCAGATGCGGTGAGAATAAATTTGGGAGGGGAAATTAAATACAGAGAAGCTGTAATTGCTATTTGTCAGCAAAAATTAAGTGAACTTGGTGATTATCATGCTCTTTTATCCAGGGGAGTAATATAAAGTGATCACGCTTGTATAAATAGTTAAAAAACAATTGATAGTGGAGGATAATTATGCTTAAGTTAAAAATGTTATTGAACAGAATACTTATAAAATTCAAATTTATAATAAAAGATATATATTATATAGGTGGCAATGATGTATTACCTCCGCCTCTGAGTAAGAAAGAAGAAGAGGAATTGGTTTCAAAGTTGGTATCTGGAAATGAAAAGGTAAAGTCCACCCTTATAGAAAGAAATTTGAGACTGGTAGTCTACATAGCTAGGAAATTTGAAAATACAGGGGTTAATGTGGAGGATTTAGTGTCTGTTGGAGCCATAGGACTTATAAAAGCAGTAAATACCTTTAATCCTGAAAAAAAAATAAAATTAGCTACTTATGCTTCACGGTGTATAGAAAATGAAATACTCATGTACTTGAGAAGAAATAGTAAGGTAAAAGCAGAGATTTCTTTTTATGAACCCTTAAATGTAGATTGGGATGGAAATGAACTGCTGCTCTCTGATATTTTAGGGACTGACAATGATGTGGTCTATAATTTTATAGAAGATGAAGTGGATAAACAGCTTTTAGTTATTGCCATGAAAAAATTAAGTGATCGGGAGAAAGAAATAGTAAATTTAAGATTTGGATTAAATGGTAAAAAAGAAAGAACTCAAAGAGAAGTGGCGGATTTGCTTGGAATATCCCAGTCCTATATTTCTAGGCTTGAAAAGAGAATTATAAAGAGATTGAAAAAAGAAATAAATAAAATGTTATAGGGTTGTCTTTAGTATAAAATTGAGCCTCTTAGTAAATACTTAAAATGCTATATATTCTAAAGGGGCTGATTACATGATGATTAATAAAGTTGAAATTTGCGGCGTGAATACATCAAAATTGCCGGTTCTAAAGGGAAAGGAAATGAAAGAACTTTTGATAAAAATGCAGCAGGGGGACGATAAGGCTAGAGAAAAATTTATAAAAGGCAATTTGAGATTGGTGTTAAGTGTAATACAGAGATTTAACAATAGGGGAGAAAACGTGGATGATTTATTTCAGGTAGGATGTATAGGACTTATGAAGGCTATTGATAACTTTGATTTAAGTCAAAATGTTAAATTCTCAACCTATGCAGTTCCTATGATTATAGGTGAGATACGAAGATACTTGAGGGATAACAATTCCATAAGGGTGAGCAGATCACTTAGGGATATTGCATACAGGGCACTTCAGGTTAGAGATAGGTTGATAAGAGAGAACAACAAGGAGCCAACTATATCCCAAATAGCTAAAGAATTGCAAATACCTAGAGAAGAAGTGGTATTTGCACTGGATGCAATTCAAGATCCAGTTTCACTGTTTGAACCCATATACCATGATGGTGGGGATGCCATTTATGTAATGGATCAAATAAGTGATACAAAAAATGTAGATGAAAATTGGCTTGAAAACATAGCTATAAAAGAAGCTATGAAAAAGCTTAATGACAGGGAAAAATTGATTCTCAATTTAAGATTTTTTGATGGAAGAACTCAAATGGAGGTGGCAGATGAAATAGGAATATCCCAGGCTCAAGTATCTAGATTGGAAAAAACTGCATTGAGACACATGAGAAATTATATATGAGATTTAAAATGCAATGGTTTTGCAAAAAATGGATGGAGGGGTGTACATATATGGATATGGAAGGAGATCTATTTTCCTTAGTTAATTTGAAAGATATGGAAATTATAGATGCAAATACTGGTACAAAACTGGGTTTTATAAAGGATTTGAAAATAAACTGTGATGAGCACAGGATAATGTCAATTATTTTACCTTCTCAGACTTCTAAGATGTCGTTGTTCAGCAAAAATGAAGATATAGAAGTTCCATGGAAAGATATAAAAAAAATAGGGGTGGATGTGATTTTAATAGATGGGGGAAAATTGTCAGATAAGGTTTAAAAATTCTTCATTATTTAGGTAAAATATCATCGTGATATAATAATTAAAAAGAAATTGTAGAATATTTAGAAAAAAAGTGTATAATTATTGTTATAGTATAGTTATATAAAGGACGTGAATTAAATTGAAATGCCCTTATTGTGGATATGGGGAAAGTAAAGTAGTGGACTCTAGATCTACAGATGATGATATGGCCATAAGAAGAAGAAGAGAATGTTCAAATTGTGGTAAAAGATATACCACCTATGAAAAGATTGAAAATGTGCCTCTATTAGTCATAAAGAAGGATATGAGCAGGGAGTATTTTGACAGAAATAAAATATTGAATGGGCTTATAAAAGCATGTCAAAAACGACCTGTTTCAAGGAAACAAATTGAAGGTATAGCAGACGAAGTGGAGAAAGGGATAAATAATAAAATGCTTACAGAGATAAGCTCTTCTGAAATAGGGGAAATGATAATGGAGAGTTTAAAGAAAGTTGATGAAGTATCCTACGTGAGATTTGCATCTGTATATAGACAATTTAAAGATATAAATACTTTTATGGAGGAGATAAAAAATCTTATTTCTCATAAAGAAGATTAGAAATATGGGAATATAGGTAATTTACGTAGATTGTATAAAATAAATTATGATTTATTTTATGTAACTGAAAATTTTAGTTTTTAGTTATATTTTTTATATTCGTAAATGGAAATTAGAGAGTTTTGATCGGTTGAGTTGATTTCATTTTATATTAAAAGGGGGCACTGGGTGGATGAAAATAAATGTCTCTAGAATAATGAATACTAGTATTTTATTGATAAAATTAGAAGGTAAATTAAAAAACTTAAGTCAAAATAAAGAAACATATGATTATGTGATTGTAAACGATAATAGAGATGAAGTAAAAAAGATATTTTGTTATCTAGGTGAAAAGCATAGGGTACCATTTGACACTATTGGTTATTTATATTATAAAGATTTAATAGAGGTAAATCAGAATGTTAAAGATGTAATTATTGTTAAAGATGATAAATATAATGTGGTCGGGATTATTACCAATCGTGAATTGCTAAATTTTATAGAAAATAAATATAAAATACTTTTAGAAGACTATACCCGTGTAAAAACGGATTTGAATGCTTTTATGACTTGCTCGGATGATCTGGTTTGTATTACTGACGGATCCGGTATTAAGGTCAGAATAAGCTCTTCTTGTGAGAAAATCTATGGTGTAAAACCTAAAGAACTTATTGGAAAGAATGTAAGGGAATTAGAGAAAAAACGTATATATTTGCCATCTGCTACAAGAATGGCTATAGAGGAGAAAAAGCCTATAACCTTAACACAAAGAACGAAATCAGGAAAAAAGCTTCTTGTAGTAGCTACACCTGTTTTTGATAAAGATAATAATGTTAAACGTGTTGTCAGCATATCAAAGGACATAACGAATGAAGAGATGCTAAAAAGTGATCTGTATAAGACTAAAGATCTTTTACAGAGGTATGAGCAGGAACTGGCAGCTTTGAGAATTGAACAGACTCAAGATCACAACATTATATATAGAAGCAAGGAAATGGAAAAAGTTATAGAAGTGATAAAAAAAGTCGCAGTAGTGGATTCCACCCTTATTATATATGGAGAAACCGGAGTTGGCAAGGAAGTAATATGCAAATATGTTCATAATATCAGTAACAGAAATGGGAGACCTTTTGTTAAATTAAATTGCGGGGCGATTCCAGAGAACTTACTGGAAACTGAGTTATTTGGGTATGAAAAGGGTGCTTTTACTGGGGCACGTTCTGAAGGAAAGCCGGGGCTTTTTGAGATTGCCGACAAGGGAACTCTGTTTCTCGATGAAATTGGTGAAATACCTTTTATCCTACAAGTAAAGCTTCTGAGAGTGCTGCAGGAGAAGGAATTTATCAGAGTGGGTGGTATTAAACCTAGAAAAGTTGATGTGAGAATAATAGCGGCTACCAATAGAGATCTAAAAAAATTGGTTGAAGACGGGAAGTTCAGGCAGGATTTATATTACAGGCTAAATGTAATTCCAATAACGATACCTCCTTTGAGAGATAGAGTAGAAGACATATCCGTACTTGCATATCATTTTTTGGATGTATATAATAAAAAATATGGCTATTCAAAACAGCTTACAAATGAGGTTATAGAAGTTTTTATGAAATATAGATGGCCGGGAAATGTGAGAGAGCTGGAAAATGTAATTGAGCGTACTGTAATAATTTCAGAAGATAACCAGATTAGATGCAGTGATCTGCCTGGGGAACTGACGACTACGAATGAAGATAGTAACCTATCAGATGAAATACATATTTCGAAACTTATGCCTCTTAGGAAAGCTTCTGCATTAGTGGAGTACCAGCTTATAAAAAGGGCTATTGATGAGAACGGAAGCACCTATAAAGCAGCTAAAGTGTTGGATGTAGATCAGTCTACGATTGTAAGAAAAATAAAAAAATATGAGTCCGCAGCAAAATGAATTTTTAATGTAGCCATGCATTGCTTAATGTAAATTTACATTGATTAATATAATATTTGAAATTTAAAATTATGACCTAAAGGCATTTATAGGTCTTTTTTTTATTTGGCATAAATTTTGCGTAAGCTTAAGGATGTAAAAATATCTTATGGGAGCGATGGTATATGAACCAAAATATTTATAAGAGCAGTGCTATGGAACGATTGAATTTGACGAGCCAAGATATGGAGCTTTGGTGGGATTCAAATCCTCTTATCTATGAAACATGGTGTGAGAAATTTTTAAAATCCACTCCGGATAATTTAAGGGATATTGTGAAATCACAATTAAAGAAGCTGTGGGATAGTAATACGGATTCTGAAAAATGGGTATTCAAAGGCGTTACCACAAATCCTTCCCTTACAAAGGCGGTATTTGATCTATTAGGTGATAAATGGGCTCCGATTATTAGGAACATCATACACTATAATCCTAAACTTAATATGAATGAAATTACCTGGAAAGTTTATATGGAAGCTTGCAAAAGAGGTGCCGCACGTTATTTGAATTTATATGAGCAATCTTCACATAAATATGGTTTTGTGTCAGCTCAAGTAAATCCTCAAGATTATATTAATCCGTTTAAAATGGTCAAGGAGGGACTTGGATTAAAACAATTGCAGGCTAACATTATGGTAAAAGTTCCAGCAACTGAGGAGGGCGTCTTGACAATATTTATATTGACACTTCTTGGCATTCCTACAAATGCAACTTTGTCCTTTACGCTGCCGCAAATTATGGCAGTTGCAAAGGCAGTTAAATCAGGCAGGGAATTGGGCGAAAAATTTGGAACTGACTATTCAAATTGGCGTTCAGTAATAACATTGATGATAGGGAGATTTGAGGATGCACATACTTTTGAGGATGAGGCTTCAGAAAGAGGGGTTAAACTTACTGAAAAAATGAAGAGGTGGGCTGGTATTGCAATAGCTAAAAAGGCCTGCAGAATTTTAACTGAGAATAAGTATCCAAGTAAATTGTTGATTTGCTCTATGAGAGTAGGTCCTGAGATTGACGGAGTTAAACAGATATGGCATATAGAAAAATTAGCTGGTGAAAACATGATATTTACAATGAACCCAAATTTGATACAGAATTTAATGCTTCTGTATATTGATAGACCGTTGAAAAGCGGTGTAGAGGAGCAGGTACCAGAAGAGATTATAGAGGAACTGCTGAAAATACCTTATTTTAGCAGAGGATACGGTGAAGAAACAATTGCCCCAGATGAATTTAAAAATATAGAGCCTACTTTTACAACTTATAAGCAATTTTCAAGTGCAGTAGATGATCTGGAATCTTTTGTTTCTATAATAAAAAATTCAAGTAAAGGTGCTTCTGTTATATAGGAAAGTTTGGAGGGTGTATTTAAATTGGTGGATATTAATAGAGATGAAATTAGGAAAACAGCAGAACAAATCAGAAAGGATTGTATTTGTATGAGCACTAGAGCAAATTTTGGACATCTAGCGCCAGCGCTTTCTAGTGCGGATATTATAGCGACTTTATACAAAGGTATTATGAACTACAGACCTGATAATCCTCAGTGGCCTGATAGAGATAGTTTTATTTTAAGCAAAGGGCATGGCTGTTTAGCATTATATTCAATATTATCTCAGGTAGGATATTATAAACGTGATCTATTAAGAGATTTTGCCAGCAAATGCGATACCATGTTGCCTGGGCATCCTGAGATAAAATTACCGGGGGTTGAAGCCAATACGGGATCATTAGGTCATGGCATTCCATTGGCCATCGGTATGGCATTGGCGGCAAAAATGGATGATAGAAAGTGCAGGGTATTTGTTTTAACAGGTGATGGAGAGCTTGAAGAGGGAACTAACTGGGAAGCTGCAATGATTGCTGCAAAACATAAACTGGATAATTTGGTTGTTATAGTGGACAGAAATAGTTTGCAACTGGGGGATTTTACTGAAAATATAAGTCAACTAGAGCCATTAGAGGATAAGTGGAGAGCTTTTGGATGGTCTACTAAAAATGTAAATGGCCACAATATAGGGGAATTACTGACTTCATTAAATAGTGCACCTTATGAGACTGGAAGACCTACTGCTGTAATAGCTCATACAATTAAGGGAAAAGGACTGGAAATTGCAGAGAATAAAATAGAATGGCATCACAAAGTTCTGACAAGAGAACAATATGAGAGCCTAAAAGATAATTTGGGATTGGAGGCACTTGAATGATGACTGAAAATAAAAAATCCACAAGAGATGCTTTTATAGATGGACTCCTGAGTGTAGGAGAAGGTAATAGAAAAATAGTAACTGTAGCTGCAGATTCACAATCTCGATATGGAAGCTTCGTAAATTTGTACAGGGAAAGAAGCTTTAATGTGGGTATAGCTGAACAGTCAATGATAGGTATAGCTGCTGGGCTGGCATTGGCTGGTAAAATTCCTGTAGTTACTTCCTATGCAAACTTTCTAACCTTTAGAGCTTGTGAGCAAATTAGAGTGGATATTGCTGGACAAAATTTGAATGTCAAAATTGTTGGCACGGATACAGGTTTTTCTTCAGAATGGCTTGGCTATACACATATGGCATTGGAGGATGTGGCTTCCATAAGATCAATTCCAAATGTTGTGATAATAGATCCTGCGGACTATAATGAGGCATTTGCCGCAACAAGGGCCGCGTTTGAATACAAGGGGCCGGTGTATTTACGTTTAAGGGGCAGAAAGAAAGAGAACTTAGTCTATGATAGAATTCAGGACTTTCAAATTGGGAGAGGAAATGTATTGCGAAAAGGTAAAGATGCAGTTGTAATCTCATCCGGCGGTGCAGTATACGATTCCTTAAAAGCCGTGGATTTATTGCGGCAAAATGGTATTAATGCTGCATTGATTGATATGGCGTCTATAAGGCCATTGGATGATGAACTCATTCTGAATTTTGTATCAAAAATAAAGACAGTTGTTACAGTGGAAGATCACAATATTGTAGGTGGACTGGGAAGTGCTGTTGCAGAGCTGCTCTCAGAAAACACCAGAGATACAACACTTTTAAGGCTTGGTGTAAAAGACAGCTTTGGAACTGCTGGAACCGATGAAATGCTTAAAAAGAAATTTATGTTAGATACAGATGGAATTGCATCTGGTATCAGGTCGTTTATTGAAAATCATAGATAATTTATTTATATGAAAAGGGGTGTTTGATATCATGAAAATTATAATCGGAGCAGATAATCTTGGATATGATCTAAAAGAAATTGTAAAGACACATATTGAGTCAAAAGGTATAGAAGTAGTTGATGTAGGAGTATATGATAAAAAGCCGGTAGACTATCCTGATGTGGCGCTGGCCGTTGCTAAGAGAATAGCAAATAATGAATTTGAAAGGGGAATTTTGATATGTGGTACAGGTATAGGAATGGCTATTGCAGCAAATAAGGTGCCTGGAGTGAGGGCAGCCCAGTGCCATGATATTTATTCAGCAGAAAGGTCCAGGAAGAGCAATAATGCACAGATAATGACCATGGGTGCTGTGGTGATTGGGCCGGAGTTGGCTAAAAAACTAGTTGATGTCTGGCTTGAATCTGAATTTCAGGGTGGGCGCTCCATACCCAAAGTTAAAAAGATAAACGACATAGATAGTAGATGCCGTAAATCTGTCTAGAGGTTATGTTAAAATCAATTATTTAGTAAAAAGGAAGGTTGGAATATGTCAAGATATGATTGCGATTTACATTGTCATACAGTTAGATCTGATGGAAATGACACTCCCAGGGAACTGATAGATAATGCAGCTAAAATTGGTATGAAAGTTATTGCAATAACCGATCATGATATACAGCCTCCATCTGTAGTTAAAGTGGGAAATGAGGAAATACCAATTAAAAAATATGCATTTGATAAGGGCATTGAATTGGTTTTGGGATATGAATTTTCCTGTGATACTTATGTGGATGATGTGCATATTTTAGGCTATAAGCTTGATTGGAGTAATAAATTGGTAGAAGATGAGGTTAGAAGGGAAAGAGAGAGCAAGGTGGATGCTTATAGAAAATTATGTGATGTGTTAACTGAAAATGGAATTCATGTGGATTATGAAAATTCCATATTGCGGTATACGGATGAAGAGGATAATGTAAGATACAGAAAACCGGAGGATGTGCAGAGAAAACATATATTTGAGTTCATTGCTAAAACGGGATATGCACCTAGCTGGAAAGATGCAAAAATAATGGTACGTGATAATCCCAAATTAAATGTGAGAAGAAAAAAAATAAATCCTTTTGACGCAATTGATCTTATTAAAAATTGCGGGGGGACGGTTGTATTAGCCCATCCATTTTTAATTGATGATGTAGTTAAATATCCTGATGGGAAAACTCTTACAAGAGAGAATTACATAAATCAATTGATAGAACATGGGCTTGACGGAATTGAAGCTTGTTATACCTATTCCAAAACCAGCTATAAGGGCAGCTTTAGTAATAAGGAAATAGAAAACTATATAAAAGAACATTATGGAGACAGGGTAAAATTTTTTACAGGTGGTTCGGATTATCATGATGACGGGAAGAAAAATGTAAAAAACCCAAGGTGTATAGGAGAAGCTGGTATTACCTATGAAGAATTCAATACTATAAGAGATTATTTTATTTAAAACGTTGATTACGGAAAGGATTGATGAAATTGCCATTAGTTAGTAGTAAAGCGTTGTTAATTCATGCACTTAAAAATCACTACGCAGTTGGTGCATTTAATGCAAATAATATGGAAGTGGCACAAGCTATTGTTATGGCAGCCGAGGCAGAAAAGGCACCGGTTATAATTCAGATGAGTCAAGGAGCAATAAAATATGCTGGTATGAACGGTATTTTTTCAATTGTTGGATCATTGGCAAAAAGATCAAGCGTACCAGTTGTCTGCCACTTGGATCATGGAGTTGATTATGATGTTGTGGTGGGTGCATTGAGGACGGGCTTTACGTCGCTCATGTTTGATGGATCGCCTCTGTCCTTACAGGGCTGTATTTTACCAAATGTGCCAGCGGAGGACCTGAATTT